>DRKO01000128.1 GCA_011051745.1 Chloroflexota bacterium
AGCCTGTGTCCGGTCGGAGACGTGGAGTTTCTCGAAGGTGTGGCGGACGTGAGTTTTAACGGTGTTGACACTCAGATTCAGCGAGTCAGCGATAGTCTGGTTATCCAGCCCCTCAGCGATCAGGCGGAGAACCCGTATCTCGGCTTCGGTGAGGAGATCAGGAGGTAGAACTCCGGCTTCGGGAACGGGGGGAGCCTCCGCCGCCGCCGAGGCGAGGGCGACGCGAAGCAATTCCTGATCGAGCAGATGTTCCCCTGTCGCAGCCGCTCGCACGGCGGGCGGGATGCGGTCGGGGTCGGCCTCTTTGGAGAGGAAACCCGCCGCTCCATTGGCGATCGCACGGGCCAGGTAGCCGGGGTTGGCATATGAAGTGAGCATGATGACGCTCGTCTCAGGGCGTGTGGCCTTGATGGCGGCCAGAGCCTGCAAACCGTCAAGGTCGGGCATACGGATATCAAGGAGCACCACGTCCGGCGCGAAGGCCTCGACGAGGGCGATTGCCTCACGCCCGCTCGCCGCCTCCCCGACGACGTGCAGCCCCTCACGCTCCAGCATGCTCCTTAACCCTTCGCGTACCACGCCGTGATCGTCCGCGATCACAACCGTGATGGCCTCACTCATCGCATCCCCTCCTGAACAGGGACGGGCACTACAGCACGCACGCTCGTCCCCATCCCCGGTATACTCTCGATGTAGCACTCCCCGCCGAGCAGCCGCGCCCGCTCCCGCATACTCGTCAGGCCCACACCGCGCCCCTCTCTCATTGTCTCGACTCGGAAGCCCTTTCCCCAGTCGCGGACTTCGAGGGTGAGCGTTCCGTCGGAGTGCCTGAGTGTGACGCGCAGCCGTGCCGTGCCCGAATACTTCCGCGCGTTGGTGATCGCCTCCTGCGCGATGCGGAAAATGGCCGTCTCAACCGGCGGCGGTAGATTCAGGATGGGCGGCTCGACGACGATCTCCAGCTTAACCCCCCACTCCGAGCAGACCTCGCCGACGTACTGCCGCAGAGTGGTTGCCAGCCCCAGATCATCAAGCGTTGCCAGCCGGAGCCCTTCGATCACCCGTCGGGCCTCGGTGATGGCCGCGCCCAGTTCGTTCAGGCCTTTCTGGAGCGCCTTCTCCGCATGCTCAGGGTCGCGCGTGCGGTCGGCCATGAAGTTGCGGAGTTGCAGACGTGCCCCGACGAGCATCTGTATCAGGCTATCGTGAATGTCGTAGGCGACGATCCGGCGCTCCTCCTCCTGCGCGTTGATCAACTGTTCGACAAGCGCCTGCAGCTCGGCCCGACGCTCGGCCAGTTGATGGTACAGGCTGGCGTTCTCAAGCGCAATGGAAATCTGGACGGCGAGTGTGGAAAGCAGATTGCCTGACGTGGGGGCTCCCAGCTCAGGGCTGGGGCCATACAGCTCGATGAGGCCAAACTCCCCTCTCACGCACAGGGGCGCACAGCACAGATAGCCAGCCGGGCCGCTTTCCGGCAGCAGGCCGGCGCTACGCCAGTTTCCCCTGCCGGTGGCGGTTCGCAGGACGGCCTGAACGGCCTCTGTCTGGCGGTGAGCCTCCCACGCCGGATCGCCCAGAGTGTAGGGCCTGGAGCCGGGTGGGCTGATCGAAACGTAGCTGACGGGAAACAACCGCTGTACGGCCTGCCCGGCGGCCTCTAACACGGCGGGAACATCCAGCCGGGCGGCGATGTGATGCCCGGCCTGGTTCAGCAGCCTGAGCCGGTCAAGGCTGCGGCGCAGAGCGCTTTCCATATCGTTGAAGGCAGCCGCCAGTTCGCCGAACTCGTCGCTGGAGCGGACGGGGATCGGCGGGCCTGCCACCCCCCGTCCCAGGCGGCGCACCCCGGAGGTGAGATCGCGCAGTGGCTGAGTGAGTTGCCGCGCCAGCAATACGGCCATCAGGAAGGCCCCGCTGGCCGCCACCCCCAGAATCGCGATCGCCCCCAGCCGGAACTCCCAGATATCTGAGAAAAGGTTGACGCGCGGCTCATCGCGGATGAGCAGCCAGGTTGGGCCGTTCTCGCCGCCTGCGGTCACCGTCTGGTAGACCAGTACGCGCCCCGTATCCGGGCTGGCGGGCAGCCGACCGAGCGGCAGAAGGTTCTCCATGACGGCTGCCCATAGCGAACTGGGGGGCGACGTGATCACACCCCCGGCGTCTGAGAAGGCTGTGGGCCAGATGTCGGGGTAGTCGGATGACAGGCTGAGGCCGGTATCCAGATCAGCCGGGCCGCCAAACGTGCGGGATGAGTCCGGATGGGTCAGATACCAGCCGGAGGAGTCGGCGAGGAAGAGGAGCGCCTCTGAGCCTTCCCCGGTCTGCGCAAAGCGCAGGAACGGCTCGGCATACAGATTCAGAATGATGAGACCCGCGCGTGTCCCGTCCTCGTAGAAGAGGGGGGTGGCGTAACGGATCGTGGGGGTGTAGGGAATCTGGATTTCGCCGAATTCGCGGTTGAGGTCCACGGGGGAGGTGTACACCTCGCCGGGGCCGAGGGACATCGCGGCGGTGAAGTAGTACCGATCAGCCTTGTTTTGCAAACGCTCCGGAGGGATGACCTCGACCCCGTCCGCTCCGGCGTCCACACGCACTATCTCCTGTCCTGTGGCGTCAATATAGCGAACCTGAAAGGTGTCCGGGTGCGTGGCTGCGAAGGCCGCAAACGTGGCCGCCAGCCGGGAGCGGGCCGTTTCTTCCTCTGCTGCATCTCCGCTGGCAGAGGCGGCGAGCATGGCGATCATCTCATCCGTGCGGCTGAGAAATAACAGGTCTTTGTGGACGTTGGACAGATAGCCCTCGATCTGACCGGCGCGAAGGCGCAGGTCGGCCTGAGCGGCATCGAGGGCGCGGGCTTCGAGCACCTGGCTGGTGATCCAGTTCCCGTACAGGCCGGTGCCGATCAGCGGGATCAGCACCGTAGCCAGAAAGGCCACAATAAGCTTTGTGCGGAGCGAGGTTTTCATCTATCCGCGTACCCTGGCAACCGTCCGACCGTCAGGCCCGTGTAGCCCCATTATACCCCAGTCTCCGCCCTTCCTCCGGCTCGGAAGCTCGCAGAAGGCCGGTGTTCGGATCAGCGGTTATAATGGGAGGCACGCGAAACATCGCGTCGCCCGGCCACACCGGCCAGTGCGCGACCCCACACCCTTCGGACTGGATTCAGGAGATGACTCAACAGGATCAAGAGCGGTGGAACGAACGCTATCGGTCGCCCCGGTGGAAAGGCGGGCCGCTGCCTCATTCCCTTCTATCTGAATACGCCGGATTGCTGACCGGCGGCCTGGCCCTCGATCTGGCCTGCGGCCTGGGGCAAAATGCCCTCTGGCTGGCCGAGCATGGTTACCGCGTGATCGCGGTGGACATCAGCCGGGTGGCGCTCCGGCGTGGCCTGAAGGCGGCCCGCCGGCAGGGGCTGGCGGATCGGGTTCTCTTCGTTCAGGCGGACCTCGACCACTTCCGCCCTCCGGCGGAGAGTTGCGACCTGATCTGTGTGTTTCGTTTCCTGAATCGGGGCCTGTTTCCGGCCATCCGGGCGGCCCTCAGGCCGGGCGGGGTGTTGATCTACGCAACGCTGAACTGGCGTCGGGCGCAGACCCACCCCGACGTTCCGAGGGAATATCTGCTCCGTCCCGGCGAACTTGGCCGGGCATTCGGGGAAATGGAGATCATCGCTCAGGGCGAGAACGGGGAAACGTCTCACCTGATCGCTCGCAGGCGGCGCGAATATTGACGCGGAAACAAGCGGTATGGTATCATCACGCCCGGTTAGAGGTAAGAGACGAGTCAGCCGCCCGCGACTGTATCCGGTCAAGCAGGCCCCTGCGATGAGCGCGGATTCAGGGGCTTACTTGCGGGGACGTGCGCATTCCACACATGAGCCGGGTATCCTCCCCTGTTATTCCCCTCAGGTAACCCCCACGACTGAGCCTGAAGTCGGGGGAGTACCATCAAGGGAGCGCAGAGGATTCTGACACAAATTCTATCGCGTTCTGCATCGTCAGGGCCGGTCTGCCCCGGAGCAGAGTAGTATTGCGGGGGTGCGCGCTCTCGTCCCTTTCCGGGATGAGGGCGTTTCTCGTTACTGACCACCACAAAGGAGCATACTCGTGACCGAACTGCTATACCAGACGGACAGCTACCTCAAAGAATTTGAAGCCACCGTGACGGCGATCGATCCGGAGAATCATGGTATTATTCTGAATCGAACAGCCTTTTATCCGGGTGGGGGCGGGCAACCGCCGGATAAAGGAACCCTGACGATCGGCGGGCAGGTGTATCACGTCAGCCGGGCGAAGAAGATAGGGGGTGAGATTGTCCATCTCATCGAAGAAGCGGAGCTCCCGGAGACCGGGCAGGAAGCAACCGGGCGGATTGACTGGGAGCGCCGCTATAAGTTGATGCGCACCCATACCGCCATGCATATCCTGTGCGGAGTCATCTGGCGGGACTACGGCGCATCGGTGACGGGCGGCAACATGGAGCCGCTCAAGGGGCGGATGGACTTCGAGTTTGAGACGATGCGCCGGGAACTGGTGCAGGAGATCGAGAACAGCATCAACGCCGAGGTTGCCAACGCCCGCGAGGTGCGAGTAGCGATCCTGCCCCGTGAGGAAGCTTTCCAGATTCCAGACCTGATCCGCACCAAGATCAACCTGTTGCCGGAGGGCATCACGCAGGTGCGAGTCGTCGAAATCGTGGGGCTGGACCTTCAGGCGGACGGAGGAACCCATGTGCGGAACACCTCCGAGGTAGGACGCTTGAAGGTGGTTGATTACAAGAGTAAGGGTAAAATCAACAAACGGATTTACCTGGAGGTTGAACCATAGTGCGGCTGCTGCATGAGATCGGACCGGAAGAGACGCCCGTCTCCAAAGGGCGCTACCGCTATCTGGTGGAAGGTGAGCCCACCGGCCAGTTTGAGACCTGGCAGATCACCCGGCTGCCTGATGGCAGCGAGATCGTGCGGGCCGATGTGGACGGGCGGAGGATGCCCGATGGGGCAAACCTGGTCACTCATCTCCTGCGCCGGGCCGATGGCCGTCCGGTGCGTCTGCGGCTGCGCTACACTCGCGGCGAGGTGAAGGCCGCCGGGCAGTACACCTTCGAGGAGGACGTTATCCGCATCGCCCGGCAGGTTGCGGGCTACCCCCGACGGCAGGAAACACTCGACATCGCCACCGGTTACGAGATAGACTATCACCCTGTCATCGCCCATGATTACGTCTGGCGTGGGTATCCGGCCCACGCTCGCGGACGCAAATGGGCGATCCCGATCTTCAGCCCCGACTTGTGGGCCGAGGGGGAGGATGCCCTGATCGGGCGGGCGTTACGCTTCACCGTCAGGCCGCTGGGGCGGGAACTCTGCCGCACACCGGCGGGCGAGTTCGAGCAGGCCCGTCACTTTGAGGTCGTGCTGGATGACGGCGTGCGGGCTCTCGCCTGGTACAATGAGCAGGGAATACCGCTTCGCTGGTACTATCCAGATAAAGAGTATGACTTCGTCCTGATCGCTTACACCGAGTCTCTGGAGGGTGCGAACGTCTCCGGGGAGGGGTAGAGAACTCCCCCGGCAGGACAGGCAGACGCTAAGAGTGTGGCCCGGCTAAGTGCAGGGGTTGAGCGGGGGAATATCAGGGAGCATGATGAGCGACCTTAACCGGCAGATGGCCGAACTGAGCAGGCGCATCGCGGAACTGGAGGCACGGCTGGGGGAGGTGGCCGGTGAACATACCGAACTCACCCACGCGATGGCTCCCTTCCTTGCCCGCTATCGGAAGGAAATCCTGCCGTATC
>DRKO01000129.1 GCA_011051745.1 Chloroflexota bacterium
CGTGCAGCGCTGCCATCTCTCCGTGCAGCGCACGCCGGAGTTGCTCGACGTGCTGCGCGAGGCGGGCGTGGTTGACTCAGGGGGGGTGGGGCTGGCGTATATTCTGGAGGGAATGCTCCGTTACCTGAAGGGCGAGGAGATGGTCCCCGCCGGCGAAGCGATGGTCGTGGAGGAAGCGACCGAGTTGCAGAGCGCGCTTGAGCCGGAAGATGAACTGGGCTATGGCTACGATGTCCAGTTTCTGCTGAAGGGGCAGGGCCTCGACGTCAACCGGATACGCGCCGACATTGAAGCGATGGGCGACTCGACGCTGGTTGTCGGCGACTCGGAGTTGATCAAAGTCCACGTTCACGTCCACGACCCCGGCGTACCGCTCAGCTATGGGGCCGCGCGGGGCATTCTGCAGGACGTGGTGGTCGAGAACATGCAGGAGCAGTATCAGGAATTCGTCGCCCACGCCGGTAGCCCGCAGCAGGTAACCAGCACGCCTCAGGCCGTCGAGCCTCCGCCCATTGAGGAAGGAGCCATCGCGGCGGTCACGGTCGCTCCGGGTGACGGGCTGGCCCGCATCTTCTACAGTCTGGGAGCCGGGAAGGTGATCAGTGGCGGCCAGACGATGAACCCCAGCACCAAAGAGATCATCGAGGCAATCGAGAGCCTGCCGACCGATAAAGTGATCGTCCTGCCCAACAACAAAAACATTATCATGGCCGCCGAGCAGGCGATGAAGCAGGTCAACGGGAAAGAAGTGCGCGTCGTGCCCACCCACACCATCCCTCAGGGGATCGCCGCTCTGCTGGCCCTCAATCCAGAGGGCGATCTTGATCAGGTCACGGAAGCCATGAAGGAATCCAGCCGGATGGTCGAGACGGGCGAGGTGACGGTCTCCACGCGCAACGCCAAAGTGAACGGCGTCAAGGTCCGAAAGGGCCAGATCATCGGGCTGCACAACGACTCGCTGGTTGTGGCCGGAGAAGACGTTAACACCGTCGTTCTCGAACTGCTGGAGAAGATGGGAACCGGGGATTTCGAGTTGATCACCCTGTATTACGGCGAGGATGTCAGCGCGGAGGAAGCGGAGGCGCTGGCGGAGCGGCTGGAGGAGATTTACCCTGACCACGAAATCGAGGTTCGGGAGGGCGGTCAGGCTCACTACTTCTACATCCTCAGCGTTGAATAAGGGCAGAAGAAGAGCAGCCCGTCTCCGGCTCTCCGGCGGGCTGCCCGTCAGTGGAGGAAGGCTTGGGAACGGTCCGCATCGTCACTGATAGCTCGGCCAATTTTGAAGACCCCTGCTTTGCCGAGCGACATGGCATTACGATTGTCCCTCTCACCATTCAGATCGGGGAGCAGACGTACCTTGATGGCGTTGACATCACCGCCGAGGAGGTGCTCCAGCGGATGCGGCATATCTCCCCCTACCCTGCCGTGTCCGCCCCGCCGATCACCGTCTTTGAGGAGATATACCAGCGGCTCGGCAGGCAGACCGATCAGATCTGCGTGCTCGTGCATTCCCAGCATTTCACAGAGACATTCACACACGCTCAGGAGGCGCGGGCCAGCCTGCTGGGGCGCTGCCAGATCGCGGTGATCGATTCGCAGACGACCTCGCTGGGGCTGGGGTATCTGGTCGAGGCGGTGGCCGGGGTGGCGGAGGCCGGGGCCTCGTTAGATGAGGTCGTCCGTGTGGCGCGGAGCGTCATCCCCCGTCTGTACAGCGTTTACTACGTGGACACGCTCGACTACATCGAGCGGGGCGGGTTGCTCGCAAGGACCCAGACCATCCTCGGAACCATGCTCAGCATCAAGCCCCTTCTGACCATCGAGGACGGCCAGCTTATCACGATGGAGAAGGCCCGCACCCACTCTCAGGCGATTGACAAGATGCTTGAGTTCGTGATGGAGTTCACCCGAATCGAGAGGCTCGGCATCCTGCAGAGCACCCTGCGAACTACCGACCGCACCCGCATGTTGCAGGATCGGCTGGCGCTGGAGCTCGCCTGGCAACAGTACCCGATCACCCTTTACGAGCCGCTGATCGCCTCGATGATCGGCCCCGACGCGATGGGAATCGCCGTGCTGGAGAGCGCCAGCAGCAGGCCGGAGATGCTGTGATCCGGCCCCGAAAGCGCCGCTTTGCTCCCATCCAGAAGAACTCTGGCGGGTTGTACGGGTAGAGGAAACCTTATGATCGGCATCGTGACGGATAGCACCTGTGATCTACCCCGCGAGATCGCGGAAGAGGCAGGCATCGCCGTGATCCCCGCCCATATCAACATCGGGCGGCAAAGCCTGCGGGATGGCATTGATATCTCCCGCGAGGAGTTTTACGAGCGGCTTCCCACCATGCCGGAGCCACCCACGACCTCCGCGCCCGGCCCCGGCGCGTTCGTCGAGGTGTACGAGAGATTGCTGGGGCGGGCCAGCCACATCATCTCGATTCACGTCGCCAGCCAGTTAAGCAGCATCTATAACGCCGCCTGTCTGGCCGCCAGGGAGATCGCTCCAGAGCGGATTCACGTTGTGGACAGCGGCCAGACGACGATGGGGCTGGGATGGGCGGTGCTCGCAGCGGTGGAAGCCCTGCGCGAAAGCGCGAGTCTGGAAGGTGTGTTACACTCAGTGCAGGATACCCTGCGGCGGGTCAGGGTGTACGCCGTCCTGAACACAGTCGAGTATCTGGCCCGGAGCGGACGTGTCAGCATGGTGCAGCTTGGTCTGAGCAACCTGCTGAACATCAAGCCCCTTATCGAACTGCGCGAGGGGGTCGTCTCGTCGTTGAGCCGCATTCGGACGTGGTCGCGGGCCGTCAACGCGCTGGCCGGACAGGTGCGCTCCATTGCGCCAATTGAGCGGCTGGCCGTCATGCACACCAACTATCTGGAGGGCGCGGAGAAGTTCGTAACCCGCATAAAAGACATCCTGCCCCACCCACATGAGAGCCTGCTCGTCAACGCCACAACCGTGATCGGGGCCCACGTCGGGCCACACGGGCTGGGGGTGGCAGCCGTGATCAAAGAATGATCCGGGGACGGTCGGCAGCGCGGAAGTCGCCGCTCCACCCGCGAGTGATTGACTGAGCATTATTGATTGGACATTCACAAGGTAACCCGGTAACCCGGCAGACGAGGAGGGCACAGCGTGCTGTGCCCTCTCTCCGGCACACCCCGCGGGGTGGCAGCCGACGCATCACACCCGGTCTGTCGCGTTCCATGTAAAAGTAGACTTATGGCATCCTCACTTCAAACGTTGATCAAAATACTGCGTCTGGAAGAGCAAAAAGGCTACCAGAACAAGGCCGTTATTGGCGGGTTCGCCCGTTTCGCCTACCACTGGTCGCGGGAGGCGCACAGCCAGGCCAAAACGGAGAGCCACCACGCGCTCGTTGACGAGATCGCACGCCGGTTGCGCGAGTACGAAGCCGCCAGCGAGGACGAACGTCCCGCCATTCTGGAAGAAGTGATCGCTCTGGCGACCGGGCAGGCCCAGGCCGAAGAGGAGGAACTCCCTCCCCCGCCCGCTGCGCCGGAAGCCGCTCCGGCCCCCGGCGAGGGCGCGGAGAGGCGGGCCGAAGAGGAGGCGACGGTTGCGGTCGGCGAGGCAGTCGCTGAAGCAGCACCCATCGCCCCACCCCCCGCGCCGGAGGAGGTTCGCCCCTCCGTGCGGGAGCGGCGCGGCTATGCCCGCATCCAGCGCCATCCGGCCAGCCTCGAAGAACTGCGCGAACTGGATCAGCCGGTCACCGCCCTGAGCGGCGTGGGACCCAGCCGTCAGGAGCAACTGGAACGGCTCGGCGTCTCCACGATTCGTGACCTGCTGTATCTGTTCCCGCGCCGCTATGACGATTACACCCGCATGAAGATCATCAGCCAGCTTCGCCCCGGCGAGGAAGTGACCGTGATCGGCGTGCTGGAGCGGATCACAACCCCCCGCACAAAGAACGGCGGAACCCGCGTCGAAGCCTATCTGGCCGATGCAAGCGGCCACCTGCGCCTGAACTGGTTCAACCAGCCCTGGATGGCGAAGCAGCTTCACGAGGGAGAGCCGGTTGTTGTCAGCGGCAGGATCGATCAGTATCTGGGGCGGCTGGTGATGAACGCCCCGGAGATGGAGCCCATCGAGCGGGAATGGCTGCACACAGGCCGGATCGTGCCGGTCTACCCGCTCACCAAAGGGCTGAGTGGCCGCACCCTGCGCCGCCTCGTCAAACAGGTGGTGGACGAGTGGGCGCCCCGCCTGCCCGATCCCCTGCCGCTCGACGTGCGCGAGCGTGCCGACCTGATGGATTACGGGGACGCCATCGCTCAGGCCCACTTCCCCGACAGTCAGGAGGATAAGGAAGACGCCCTCTACCGGCTGGCCTTCGATGAGCTGTTCACCCTCCATCTGGCGATGCTCCAGCAGCGTTATCGCTGGCAGAGCCGTCAGGGAACACCCCTGATCGTGGAGGATGAGTGGGTCGCGGCCTTCGAGGAAGCCCTCCCTTACCGCCTGACGGATGCCCAGCATCGCGCCATCGCCGACATCCGGCAGGATATGGCCGCCGACCTGCCGATGAATCGTCTCCTTCAGGGCGACGTGGGAAGCGGGAAAACGGTGGTCGCCGCCATAGCGATCGGGATCGCCGTCGCCAGCGGCGTGCAGGCCGCCCTGATGGCCCCGACCAGCATTCTGGCCGAGCAGCACTACGCCAGCCTTCTTGACCTTCTGCGTGCCAGCCCTCTCGGAGAGTCGGTCAACGTCGCCCTGTTGACCGGCCACGTCAGCCCGATTGAGCGCGAGGCGATCTATGAGGGGCTGGCGACCGGCGAGATTCAGGTGGTCGTCGGGACTCACGCGCTGATTCAGGAGGGCGTCCAGTTCGCCCATCTGGGGCTGGCGGTCATTGACGAACAGCACCGCTTCGGCGTCGTGCAGCGCGGGGCATTGC
>DRKO01000130.1 GCA_011051745.1 Chloroflexota bacterium
AAAACTTACCCGGCGGCAGGAATATATCCTCGGCCTGATCGTCCGCGAATACGTCAAGAAACCGCTCCCTGTCAGCTCAAAGGCGCTGGTGGAGAGGTACCGGCTCAACGTCAGTTCGGCGACGGTGCGGAACGACATGGCGGCGCTGGAAGAGCTGGGCCTGATCACCGCGCCGCACACCTCGGCCGGTCGTATCCCCACCGAGGCCGGATACCGTCTCTTCGTCCAGCGGTTGATCAACGACACCGAGCTTTCGCTGGCCGAGCAGCGCACCATCCGCCACCAGTTCCATCAGGCACGGGCCGATCTGGAGGAGTGGCTGCGGCTGGCGGCCTCCATTCTGGCCCACACCGCCCACACGGCTTCGGTCGTCACCGCGCCGAAGACTCAGCGGGCCCGCTTCAAGCATCTGGAACTGATCCACACACACGGGCGGCTGGTGCTGATGGTGCTTGTGCTGGAGGGCGGCGACGTGCGTCAGCAGATGTTGACGCTGGCCGAGCCAGTCTCGCAGGAGAAGCTAAGCGAGGCGGCGGATCGGATCAACGGCCAGTGCCTGGGGTTGAACGCCGCCGAGATACGCGCCGGGGCGATCCATCAGCCGACGCTCGATCAGGAGATCATGGAGCTGGCCGCCGACCTGATCGAGCAGGCCGAACAGCACCACCTGCGCATCTATTCGGACGGGCTGGTGAACATCCTCGACCCCGATCACCTGCTGACCCAGTTACAGATCGCCGATCCGCAGAAGCGGGAGGAACTGGCCCGTATGCTGGCCGAGGTGGACAGCGAGGGCGCGCGCCAGACGCTCCACCTGCTCGAGGAGCAAAGCCTGCTGGAGGAAGTCCTCACCGAGGCACTGGCCCCCGACATTCAGGGGGTGCAGGTCGTGATCGCCGGTGAGGGGCGCTGGGATGAACTGAGCCAGACCAGCATGGTGCTTTCGCGTTACGGAATCTTCGGGCAGACGACCGGCGCGCTGGGGGTGCTCGGCCCGATCCGTCTGCACTACGGGCGGGCGATCTCCGCCGTGCGCTATGTCGCCGGGCTGATGAGCGACATGTTGATTGACCTCTACGGCGAGGGCGAGTGAGGCCGGAATATTCTGCCCGCGCCGCCAGACCCGACGCCAGTATAAGAGAAGTATCAGAATCACCCTCCGGTGGGTCCGATTCTAACGTTCATCTAACACCCGGGGGCTAGAATCCCCACGATAGAGTCCCTCTGAAGGATGATCTGACTACTGACGGCGAAGCAAGAGGAGTAGCTGTGAGCGATAAGGATAAACTGAAACCAACGGATGGCTCTGCTCCCGGTGAAGCCTCCGAGGCGGAGCAGACGCCGCCCGAAGAAGAGGCCATCGTTCAGAAGGTCGGCGAGCAGCAGGTGGCGGACCTGGAAGCGCAACTGGAAGAGGCGAAGACACAGGCCGCCGAATATCTGGACGGCTGGCAACGCGCCCGTGCCGAGCTGGCGAACTTCAAGAAACGCATGGAGCGCGAGAAAGCCCAGTGGGAGGAGGACATCCGGGGCGAGGTGCTCAGCAGCCTGCTGGAAGTCCTGGATGACTTCGACCGGGCGATGGACAACCTGCCGGATGAGATCGCCGATCACGACTGGGTGGATGGCATCAGGCTGATCCACCGCAAGCTCTGGGCGCAACTGGAGGCGCTGGGGCTGCGGGAGATCGAGGTCGAGGAAGGACAGCCCTTCGACCCCCGATTTCATGAGGCTGTCACGCATGAGCAGAGCGACGACCACGAGGAGGGCGCGGTCATTGAGGTGCTCCGCAAGGGCTACATGATCAACGACCGTGTGCTCCGCCATGCAATGGTGCGCGTCGCGAGCTGATGAACACAAAACCAGAACTTATCAGGATTGGTCAAGACTGAGAGAAAGGGAGTGATATAAAACATGGGAAGGATCATTGGAATTGACCTGGGAACGACCAACTCGGTGGCGGCGGTCATGGAAGGCGGCGAGCCGACCGTGATCCCCTCCGCGGAAGGTGGGCGGTTGTTCCCTTCGGTGGTTGCGATTGACAAAAACGGTCAGCTACTGGTCGGGCAGATCGCCAAGCGTCAGGCGGTTACCAACAGCGAAAACACGATCTTCTCGATCAAGCGCTTCATGGGACGCAAGTACGATGACCCCGAAGTGCAGAAGGCCATCAAGCGCGTTCCTTACAAGGTGACGAAGGCCCCTAACGGGGATGTCCGGGTTGTGATGGGCGGTAAGGAATACTCGCCGCCTGAAATCTCGGCCATGATTCTGCAGAAGATCAAGGCCGACGTTGAAGCGTATCTGGGCGAGAAGATCACGCAGGCGGTGATCACCGTCCCGGCCTACTTCAACGACAGCCAGCGGCAGGCGACGAAGGACGCCGGACGTATCGCCGGGCTGGAGGTGCTGCGGATCATCAACGAGCCGACGGCCTCCTCGCTGGCATACGGGCTGGACAGGAAGAAGGACGAGACCATCGCCGTGTACGACCTGGGCGGCGGCACGTTCGACATCAGCATTCTGGATGTCGGGGATGGCGTCTTTGAGGTGCGCTCGACGAACGGCGACACCTTCCTGGGCGGCGATGACTTCGATCAGCGCATCATTGACTGGCTGGCCGATGAGTTCCTGCGTGAGCAGGGCATTGACCTGCGGAATGACAAGCCCGCGCTCCAGCGCCTCAAAGAGGCGGCTGAGAACGCCAAGAAGGAACTCTCGACCAAGCAGGAGACCGAGATCAACCTGCCCTACATCACCGCCGATGCCAGCGGCCCGAAGCATCTCCAGATGACGCTGACGCGGGCCAAGCTGGAGCAACTGGTTGAGGACCTGATCCAGCGCACCATCGAGCCCTGCAAGCGGGCGCTTGAGGACGCTGGCCTGAAGCCCTCCGACATTGACGAGGTGATTCTGGTCGGCGGCATGACCCGTATGCCCGCCGTGCAGCGTGCGGTGACCGAGTTCTTCGGCAAGGAGCCGCACAAGGGCGTGAACCCCGATGAGGTGGTCGCGCTTGGCGCGGCCATTCAGGCCGGTGTGCTGGGCGGCGAGGTGAAGGACGTGCTCCTGCTCGACGTTACGCCGCTGACGCTCAGCGTGGAGACGCTGGGCGGCGTCGCGACGCCGATCATCGAGCGGAACACGACCATTCCGGTCTCGCGCAGCCAGATCTTCAGCACGGCGGCAGACGGGCAGACGCAGGTTGAGATTCACGTTGTGCAGGGTGAGCGCCCGATGGCTGCCGACAACAAGAGCCTGGGCCGCTTCATCCTGGACGGCATCCCGCCCGCGCCGCGAGGCGTGCCGCAGATCGAAGTGACCTTCGATATTGACGCGGACGGCATCCTGACCGTCAGGGCGGAGGACAAGGCGACCGGTCGTGAGCAGCATATCACGATCCAGCCCTCCAGCGGCCTGACGGAAGAGGAAATCCAGCAGATGATCCGCGAGGCGGAGAAGCACGCCGAGGAAGACCGGCTGCGTAAAGAGCGGCAGGAAGCCCGGAACATGGCCGACAACGCCATCTACTCCGCCGAGAAGATGCTCCGTGAGCATGGCGATCAGATACCTGAGGACGTTAAGCGCGTCACCCAGGAGAAGATTGACGCAACCCGCAAGGCGATGGAGGCGGAGGACATTGGCGAAATCCGCCGGGTCACCGACGATCTGCTGCGTCAGATTCAGACGCTGGGCGCGTCCATGTACCAGCAGGCCGAGACCAGCGAGGCGGGCGAACAGCCAGGCGATGAAGACGTTGTCGAGGGTGAGGTCATTGACTAGCGTCCGGCATCGCTGACCGTCCGGGGCTGGCATCATCACACCGGTGATGCCGGCCCTTTTGATTCCCCGGACAGCGGCTAAAGCTCCGCCCGCCGCGATCCCCCGCCGACCGGAAGCCTCCCCCTGAATGAAACAGCGCTTGTTGCAGGGGGGAGGACTGCTATAGAATAATAGGCCTGACCCCGGTACAATTGATCCAGAAGGGGCGATGGACGCCTTGCAGCGCCAGCGCCGATCATTGTTGCGGATACGGACTTATGTCACCCAAACGCGATTATTACGAGATTCTGGGCGTCCCCCGGGGCGCGTCACAGGACGAGATCAAGCGGGCCTTCCGGCGTAAGGCACGCCAGTACCATCCTGATGTGAGCGACGACCCCGGCGCCGAGGATCGCTTCAAAGAGGTGAACGAGGCTTACGAAGTCCTCAGCGACCCCAGCAAACGGGCCGCTTATGATCGCTTCGGCCATGCGGGCGTCAACGGCACGGCAGGCGTGGACCCCTTCGCCGGTTTCGCGGATATTGGCGACATTTTCGATGAGTTCTTCGGCGGAGGGTTTCGGACACGGACGCGGCGTGCCCCGCGACGCGGGCAGGATTTGCAGTATCGCCTCACGATAGACTTTGAGGAAGCGATCTTCGGGACTGAGCGCGAGATCGAGTTTGAACAGACGACCACCTGCCCGGCCTGCCGGGGAACCGGCGCGGAGCCGGGAACCAGCCCGATTCGCTGCCCGACCTGCGGGGGCAGGGGGCAGGTGCGCAATGTGCGGCAGACGTTCCTGGGCCAGATGGTGAACATCACGACCTGCCCGGATTGCCGGGGGAGCGGCGAGGTCGTGAGCACGCCCTGCCGGGAGTGCGGAGGGCGGGGACAGGTGCGCCAGGTGCGCCGCCTGACGGTCAACATCCCCGCTGGTGTGGATCACGGGACGCAGATTCGGATCAGCGGGGAGGGCGAGCCCGGTTCAAACGGCGGGCCGCCCGGCAACCTTTACATCATCATCTCGGTTCGGCCACATCGCTATTTCCGCCGCCGTGATGACGACCTGCTGATCAAAATCCAGATCAACGTGGCGCAGGCCGCGCTGGGGCACGTGGTGCGGGTCCCGATCCTGACGCCGGGCGGCGAGTCCTCAACGGAACTGGAGATTCCACCCGGCACGCAGTCGGGGCAGGTGTTTGTCATCAAGGGGAAAGGCGTGCCACGCCTGCGCCGTGACGGGACGCACGTCGGCTATGGTGACCTGCTGGTGATTGTGGAGGTCGAGATACCGAAGCGGCTTACTCAGGAGCAGCGCGAGCTATTCGAGCAGCTTGGCGAGACGCTGGGTGAGGCCGTGATCCCGCCCGCTCATGAGAAAGGTTTCTTCGAGCGCGTGATAGACTGGCTGGGCGGGGAATAAGCACGCCGGGTGAGGCCCCCCGTCGCTGAGCCGCAGTTCCGAACGCTCCCGGCGGATCGTGTATTTTGAACTCCCCCGGCCCCCCTGTACAATAGCCCCATGTCTGACTGGATAGAAGTCTCTGTGAAGGTGGACGGGGAAGGGGCGGAGGCCGTGGCCGATGCCCTGCGCCGCTACGTCCATCAGGGCGTTGCCATTGAGCAGCTTGTGCCGGGCGAGGCCTGGGACGATGAGGATCTGCCCTCCGGGCCGCTGATGGTGCGTGCTTATTTCCCCGCCGACGAGCGCGCGCCGACCACGCGGCGGCAGATCGAGGAGGCGCTTTATTACCTGAGCCGCCTCTACCCCCGAATCCCCGCCCCCGCTTTTCGCACGGTTAAAGAGGAAGACTGGGCGGAAGCCTGGAAGCAACACTATCACCCAATCCGGGTTGGGAAGCGGCTGCTGATCAAACCGGCCTGGGTGGATGTCGAATCACAGCCGGATGATATCGTGATCGAGATGGACCCCGGCATGGCGTTCGGCACGGGCACGCACCCGACCACGCAACTCTGCCTGATGGCCTGCGAGTGGCTCGCCCGGCAGGGCATGACGGCGATAGACCTGGGGACGGGGTCCGGCATTCTGGCGATTGCCGCCGCCAGGCTGGGATGCTACCGCGTTCTGGCGCGGGATATTGACGAGGTGGCCGTCCGTGTGGCGCGGGAGAACGTGAGGCGGAACGGGGTTGAAAAGCAGGTGGTCGTCCAGCAGGGATCGCTGGAGGGGCTGCTGACGACATCCCGCCATTTCGATCTCGGTATGGCGAACCTTACGGCGAAGATCATCATCCGTCTGGCGGGGGAGGGGCTGGGACATCTGATCTGGCCGGGCGGGAAGTTCGTTTTCTCCGGCCTGATCGAGGAGCAGGAGCCGGAGGTCACCGCCGCGCTGGAGGCAATTGATCTGGAGGTGATCGACCGCCGCCAGATGGGCGAGTGGGTCATGCTGATCACGCAGAGGCGCTCCTGATGACCACACAGGACACCCCCAACCGGTCGAGTCGCTCGCAGCGCCGACCGGCCAATCGGGAGGCACTCGACGAACTGCTGCGTGAACTGGATATCTCCCCTCCCGGCCCGGCCCGCTATCGGCTGGTGAGCCGGTGGGCGGCCAAGCATGTCTGGGAGGTCAACGTCGGCGGCAGGCCCTGGGCCTACATCCGCTACCTGCTG
>DRKO01000131.1 GCA_011051745.1 Chloroflexota bacterium
CTCAGGAACCGGACATGATCTACTTCCCGATCTTCCCGGCCGAGGGCGGCTTCATCGCCGTTCAGAGCAAGGAAGTTGAGGGTCTGGAAGACGTGATCCTGATGGGTGCGGACGGCATCAAGTCTGAAACCTTCATCGAGGCTGCCGGTGATGCGGCTGAGGGCGTCTACGCCAGCGGCCCGCTGACCGCCGAGAGCGCCGCCTACGAGGACTTCCTCCAGAAGTACGTCGATCGCTACGGAGAAGAGCCTCCTGCGCCCTTCGCACCTGAGAGCTACGATGCTGCCATGCTGATCCTCAACGCCATTCAGCAGGTAGCGGTGGAAGGCGAGGACGGCACGCTCTACATCGGGCGTCAGGCCCTCCGGGATGCGATGTACTCGACCAGCGGCATGGAAGGACTCTCCGGCACGATCAGCTGCAATGAGTTCGGTGACTGCAGCACGGCTTCCGTTGAGTTTGCCCAGGTTCAGAACGGTGAGTTCGTCCCCGTCGAGTCTGAATAGCGACCTCTGACAGGGTAACTCACCCTTCCAGGGGAGCGCGTGTGTCCTTCATGCGTGCTCCTGCAAAGTAAGTCCCCTCACTTCCGGGGCTTACCCTCAGGAACCAGGCAAGCTTAGATGAGCCAGGGGAGCACTTCCCCCTGGCTCATCTCTACCATACTTGGAACGCACGGCGTTCCTCCGAAGGCCTTTTTGAGAAGAAGATTTTCTCGAAGGGGAGCCCTCTGGTTTCGGGATTGTTTCAGGGCTTACTTCAAAGGGGGTCGGTATGCGAAAACGTCTCCTCCCCAGTCAGTTTGACATCACCAGCGTGGTTGTTTGGGGCATCGGCATCTTAATTCTGGCCGTTGTCGTGGGTGGCAGCATCGCCACGTTACGGCAGGGCATTTATGCTCCCAGCGTGTGGCTCGATTTCTTCATCTTTGGTCTGGCTCAGGGCAGCGTTTATGCCCTGATCGCGCTGGGGTATACGCTGGTTTACGGCGTGCTGTTCATGATTAACTTTGCGCACGGCGAAGTCTTTATGAGCGGGATGTATATTGCCTTTTACTTTGCCCGCGCTTTTGACGAATCGGGCTTCCTGAACCGCAACCCGATTGTCGCCCTTCTGATCATCACGCTGGTGTCAATGACCGTTTCCACGAGCATTGCTGTGGTGCTGGAACGGGTGGCCTACCGTCCGCTGCGGCGTGCCCCGCGGCTCGTTCCCCTGATTACGGCAATCGGGGCGTCCTTCTTCCTGCAAAACGCCTTTCGAGGGCTGTTTGGCCCGCGTACCAAAGTCTACCCGGATGTGGACATCCTCAAGGGGAGCTGGACGGTCTTTGGCATTGAGATTCTCAAGATTCAGGTGATCGTGATCATCGCTGCACTTATCATGATGATCGGGCTGTACCTGTTCGTCCAGTACACCAAAGTCGGGCGGGCGATGCGTGCCGTTGCCGAAGATAAGGACGCCGCCGCTCTGATGGGCATTGACGTTGACCGGGTGATCGTCATTACCTTTGCGGTTGGGGCTGCGCTGGCAGGCGCAGCGGGCATACTGTACGCCCTGCTGTTCAAGCAGGTGACCCACACGGTCGGCTTTATTCCGGGGATTAAGGCCTTCACGGCTGCTGTGCTGGGCGGCATCGGCAATATCCCCGGCGCTATGCTGGGCGGGTTGTTCCTGGGGATTTTCGAGTCCCTCGGCCCGAACCTGTTCTTCAGCGGGCTCAACATTCCTGCCCCCAACCAGTTGAAGGACGCAATCGCCTTTACGATGCTGGTTCTGGTCCTGATCTTCCGCCCGACCGGTATCCTGGGCGAGGCTTTAGCGGAGAAGAAAGCCTGACGCGGAGTGCGAACCGGGTTCTCTCGCATTCCTCCGGGGCAAGCCCATCCGTCGTAAAGGCTTACCCGGCCACCGTCCGAATTAGCAAGCGAGGTGAGGGATGTCCTCCTCAAGTTATTCTTCAGCCACACTGTCAACCGGGTACACCTGGCGAAATGCCCTTAAAGCGGGCCTGATCTTTGGGATCGTGACGCTCTTTATCGTCCTGGTTGGCCTCGTTAACACGTTCGGCGAACGCGACATCATCTACAATGTGATCTCGATGGGGCAAACCCTGCTCCTGAGCATGAGCATCATCGGGGGATACCTGACCGGACGGCGCACCAGCGACCAGTCCCCCGGCTTCTCGGCGCTCTACGGCCTGATCGTGGGGCTAACGACCGGTGCGGTGATCGGGCTGTACCTGATGCTTGCCTCCACCGTGAATCTGCGGGATATCTTCGTCAACTCGTCAAACGAACTGCTGACCCTCCTCAGCTTCGGGATGGATCCGCTCGCCGGAGCGGCTGTTCTGGTCGTCCTGTTCGGGGTCTTTGGCGCGGTGGGGGCGCTGATCAGCCGCTCGGCCCCGCTCCTGCGCAGAGCGCTGGTCACCGGCCTGCTGACGGTTGTCGTGCTGGGGGTTCTTGAAGACTTCCTGAACGTTCTGCTTTCCACCGGATTCCTGAAACCGGTAGCGGGCTTCCTCTTTGCGCGAAGCGGCCTCACGATTGAAGGCGCGGTTGTGCTGTTTGTGTTCTCGACCGGCCTGAGGCTTGCCCAGCCGTTCCTCAAGAGGACGACCGCCCCCGCGGTGGAATGGCTGGATCAACCCGGACGTAAGCCTGTCAAGTACGGGTTGATCACCATTGTTGTGCTGCCGCTCTTGCTGTCCCTGCCCTGGGTTCTGCAACTCTACCTGAGCGACGTTCTGGATAATGTGGGGCTGTTCATCCTGATGGGGCTGGGGCTGAATATCGTAGTCGGATATGCCGGGCTGCTTGACCTGGGATATGTGGCCTTCTTCGCGATTGGCGCTTACACCACCGCCCTGCTGACCTCCCCGGAATCGTACCTGGGCTGGGAGTGGACGTTCTGGGAGGCCCTGCCGCTTGCCATGCTGGCTGCCGGTCTGGCCGGTATCCTGCTCGGCGTGCCGGTGCTGCGTATGCGGGGCGACTATCTGGCGATTGTGACGCTGGGGTTCGGCGAGATCATCCGCCTTCTCGCGCTCTCGGAGGCCCTCAAACCCTACATCGGCGGATCGACGGGCATTCTGGGAGTCCCCAAGCCGGTGTTCTTTGGCATTGAGTTGAAAGACGCGCAATATCTCTACTATGTGATTCTGGCCGGATGTTTGATCGCGCTCTACGTATCCTGGCGGTTGAGCGACTCACGCATCGGGCGGGCCTGGATTGCGATGCGCGAGGATGAGGACGTGGCCGAGGCGATGGGCATCAATCTGGTGCAGTATAAGCTGATGGCCTTCGCCACCGGCGCGATGTTCTCCGGTATGGCGGGCGCGATTTTCGCCAGCAAGCTGGGGTCCATCTTCCCGCACAGCTTCAACCTGCTGATCTCGATCAACGTGCTGAGCCTGATCATCGTGGGCGGCATGGCAAGCCTACCCGGCGTTTTCGTCGGGGCTCTGATTCTGGTGGGCCTGCCGGAGTTGCTGCGCGAGTTCTCGGAGTACCGCCTGCTGATGTACGGGGCTGCGCTGGTCGCCATGATGCTGCTCAAGCCAGAAGGGTTCTGGCCTGCTGCCCAGCGACGGCGTGAGTTGCGAGCTGAGAGGGAGGCTGCTGCTGCGAAAGAGATGGCTGAAGCAGTCGTTACAACCACTGCCGAGTGAGGCTGGAAGGACGGGGTACGATGAGCTTGCTTGTTGCAGAGGATGTCACCAAACGTTTCGGCGGTCTGACTGCGGTCAGCCATTTCAGCATGGAGATTCCGGAGAACACCATCGCCAGCCTGATCGGTCCTAACGGGGCCGGTAAGACTACCTTCTTTAACTGCGTGACCGGCTTCTATCAGGTTGATGAGGGCACGATCCGGTTCAAGGGGAAACTTCTTAACGGCCTCTCCCCGGATCGGATCACCCGTCTGGGGATCGCTCGCACGTACCAGAATATCCGCCTTTTCGCCAATATGACGGCCATCGAGAACGTGATGGTCGGGCAGCACCCCCTGCTCCACACGGGAATCCTGGGAGCGATAGCCTGGCTTCCGGCGAAAACGGAAGACGAGATGGCGACTCAGAAGGCGCGTGAGTTGCTGGCGTTTGTCGGGCTGAGGGGGAAAGGGGACGTGCTCGCCAAGAACCTGCCGTATGGCGACCAGCGCCGTCTGGAGGTCGCGCGGGCGCTGGCGAGCGAACCGGCTTTGCTGCTGCTGGACGAGCCGACCGCCGGTATGAACCCGCAGGAGACGCGCGAGATGATGGACTTCATCGAGCGCCTGCGCAACGAACTGAACCTGACGATCTTCCTCATCGAGCATGACATGCGGGTTGTGATGGGTATCTCTGATCAGGTCACCGTTCTGGACTACGGGGTCAAAATCGCTGAAGGGACTCCCGATGAGGTCCGCAACGATCCCAGGGTGATCGAGGCTTACCTGGGGCGGCCTTTAGAAGAGGTAAAGAGGTAAACGATGGCTCTGCTCGAAGTCCGCGACATCCATACCTACTACGGCAACATTCACGCCCTGCGGGGAATCTCCTTTACGGTTGAACAGGGGGAGATCGTCACTCTGATCGGCAGCAACGGCGCGGGGAAAAGCACCACACTGAACACGATCTGCGGGATCACCCCGGCCCGTCACGGGCAGATTATTCTGGACGGGCGGGACATCACCCGCACTCCCCCGCATGAGATCGTGAAGCTGGGCGTCACCCAGGCCCCGGAGGGGCGGCGCATCTTTTCTCGCCTCACGGTGTACGAGAATCTGCTCATGGGGGCCTTCACGCGCACCGACCCGCGAACCGAGATTGAGCAGACCCTTGAGATGGTTTATGAAATCTTCCCCCGCCTGAAAGAACGCGCCCGCCAGATGGGCGGGACGCTCTCCGGCGGGGAGCAGCAAATGCTGGCAATCGGGCGGGCCTTGATGGCTAAACCCCGGATTCTCCTGCTGGACGAGCCTTCGATGGGGCTGGCCCCGATCCTGGTGCAGGAGATTTTCTCCATCATCGAGCGCCTTAACGAGAGCGGGACGACGATCCTGCTGGTTGAGCAGAACGCACAGATCGCGCTTTCGATCTGCAGTCGAGGCTATGTGATCCAGACGGGCGAGATCGTCCTTGCAGGGACGGGCAAGGAATTGCTGGAGAACGAGATGGTGCGCGAGGCGTACCTGGGCTAGCGTCCCTCAGGCGGGGCAGGGGGAGGGCTGCGGAAGACCTGCGCAGCCCTCTTTTTGCCCGGAAGGGCGATCTTCCCATGGCTTTTGACAGGCTTCTGACCTGTCGCTATAATCTCACTGCCCCCATCTGGTGGGGCATTGTCACGTTAAAGAGCTTGCTTTAAACAGTCATCAAGTTTTCTCAAAATCCCGTCTTCCCCTGACCGCTCTTGCGAGACGCGCGTTCAGGCGGCAAGCGAAGAACGGAGAGACTCTGCATGTATGCTATTGTCCGCATCGGCGGAAAACAATATCGCGCAGAAGTGGGCAACACAATCGTGGTCGAGAAGTTGCCTTACGAAGTGGGCGAGGAAGTTGAGTTCGGCGAAGTGCTGCTTATCGGTGATGGGGATGATACCCGCATCGGCCAGCCCCTCGTGGACGGGGCGAGCGTCCGGGCCGAGGTGGTCGAGCAGTTCAAGGGCAGGAAGATCGTCGTCTTCAAGTACAAGCCCAAGAACCGCTATCGCCGTAAGCAGGGACATCGCCAGCGTTACACGCGCCTGCTGGTCAAGGATATTGTGACCGGGCAGGCGTCACAGGAAGACGTTGAGGCAGAAGAAGAGCCGGTGGCCGAGGCCTGAGCCGGAGCCTGCCGGTTGGTGGTAGATAGAGGGTAGAGAAAATGGCACACAAAAAGGGTGGTGGTTCCAGCAAGAATGGCCGCGATAGCAACCCCAAGATGCGGGGTGTTAAGCGCTATGGCGGCGAATACGTGATCCCCGGCAACATCATTGTGCGCCAGAAGGGAACGAAGTTCCATCCCGGCGCTAATGTTGGCATGGGGCGCGATTACACCATTTACGCCAAGGCGGAAGGATACGTGTACTTTGAGTGGGGACGGGGTGGCCGTAAGCTGGTCAGCGTCTACCCGGAAAACCCGAACGCCCTCGCTCAGTAGCCTTTTACCGCCTGATATAACCCGGAGAAGGAGCATCACGCTACCCCGCCCTGCGATGTCTGGTGGCGGGGCCGTGATGATAGAAAGAGGTGATTTCTGTGAAGCAAGAGATACATCCAACCTGGTATCCCGAAGCGCGGGTTACCTGCGCCTGTGGCAATACATGGGTGACCGGCGCGACCGTGCCGGAGATTCGCACTGACGTGTGCAGCGCCTGCCACCCCTTTTACACCGGTGAGCAGCGCATTGTGGACACGGAGGGGCAGGTAGACCGCTTCATGAAGCGCCTTGAGGCGCGGGAGAAGATTCTCTCGGCTGCCGAGGTGCGCGCTCTTGAGCGTACCTCGCCGGAACTGCCCGTCACCGAGCTGGAGCTGGGCACTCGGATCGAGAAGGTGCTGCTGGCGGCAGGTATAGAGACTGCCGGTGACATCCTGACCCGTCTGGAAGAAGGCGGCGAAGAGGCGTTGCTTTCCATTAAAGGGTTCGGGCACAAGGCCCTGATTGACGTGAAGCGCAGAATGCGTGCTCGCGGATTTGAGCTTCCGGGGAGCAGGGAATAGAACATCGGCGCGGCACGGCATGGTTTTCAAAGGCGCGGCATCTACACAGAACAGGTGTCGCGCTTTCGTTTGTACGGCAGGGGGTAAACGAGTATGAAACATCAGCGGGGGCGCGTGGAGGTCATTTGCGGCAGCATGTTCAGCGGCAAGTCGGAGGAATTGCTTCGCCGGGTGCGCCGGGCCGAGATCGCCCGACAGACGGTGCAAATCTTCAAGCCCAGCCTTGATAACCGCTACGGTGTATCCAGCGTCAATTCGCATGATGGCCGCGCTGCCGAGGCGGTGGCAATTGAGACTCCACAGGATATCTTAAAGCTCCTTGAGGACGGGACGACTGTTGTCGCGATAGATGAAGCCCAGTTCTTCGACGATAGCATCGTGGATATCTGCCGCCGACTGGCCGATGAGCGCGGCATCCGTGTGATCGTGGCAGGCCTCGATCTGGATTTCCGGGGGGAGCCGTTCGGGCCTATGCCCGCGCTGATGGCCGAGGCCGAGCAACTGGATAAGCTCCATGCCATCTGTGTGGTCTGCGGGGACGAGGCCTCCCGATCCCAGCGTTTGATCAATGGCAAACCGGCCAGCTACGATGACCCGATCATCCTGATCGGCGCTCAGGAATCATACGAGGCACGCTGCCGCCACTGCCATGAAGTGCCGGGCCGCCCCGATTGAGATCAGCTTGGCCCCGGATGGGCCGGGGACTATAATGGCATACGATCTTTTTTGTCGCCGGAGAGACATCTAAGGAGAGGGAGATGTCGTCGCCTCCCCCGTATGAGGACCTGCTCGATTACGTTTTGATTGATGCCGACCGCCTCCAGAAGCGCATTGCAGAGCTGGGCAAAGAGATTTCAGAAGACTACCGGCATTTTGAAGATATTGTTCTGATCGGAATTCTGAAGGGCAGTATGCTCTTCATGACCGACCTCATGCGCCAGCTAACCGTTCCCCACTCTGTGGATTTTATGGATGTCACCTCCTACGGGGTCGGGGTGCGTCATTCAACCGGCGATGTCCGCATCCTGATGGACCTCCACGCTCCGATTGAGCGGCGCAATGTCCTGATCGTCGAGGACATTGTCGACTCCGGGCGCACGCTGGAGCACGTTCTACGGTTGTTGTGGGCACGCCGCCCGGCCAGCCTGCGCGTTTGCACGCTGCTGGATAAGGCGGAGCGCCGCGAGGTCGCCGTTCCCCTGGATTACATCGGCTTCCAGATTCCAAATGTCTTCGTCTTTGGCTATGGGCTGGATATTGACGAATACTATCGCAACCTGCCTTTCATCGGCGTGGTTAAGCCCGGTGTGGTGATCCTCGATGAGGAGGAGGGCAAAGACGACTCCTGAGACGGGCGACGCGGTGCGCCTGACGCCGGTTCCTCCCCGGCGTCCCTTCGAGTGGCCGCCGTTCGTTGAGCGGCTGGTTGAAGTCGCCCCCGATCCGGCACGCCTCTATCTGGTCGGGGGGATTGTGCGTGACGCACTGCGCGGCCTTCCGGGGCAGGATTTCGACCTTGCCACCCCCGATGACGGGTTGCAGGTCGCCCGCCGTCTGGCGGATGCACTGGGGGGAGCGTACTATCCGGTTGATGCGGAGCGGCGCACCGGACGGGTCCTTCTGGAGAGGCCGGAGGGGCAGATCGTCATAGACGTTGCCAGCCTGCGCGGCAGCCAGCCTGATGATGACGTGGAGCGTGCCCTGCTGGCCGATCTGGAAGGACGGGACTTCACCATCAACGCGATGGCCGTCCGGCTGGATACGCTCGACCTGCTTATCGATCCGCTGGGCGGCCAGCATGACCTCTTCGAGGATAAGCTCCTGCGCCAGTGCCGCCCGACCAGCATCCGCGAGGATCCGATCCGGGCGCTGCGAGCGGTCCGGTTAGCCCTCCAGTTCAACCTTCACATGACGCCGGACACCAGCAGAGCGGCCCGCGAAACAGCCCCCCTGCTGGTGGATTCAGACGGTCGGCTTCTGCAACCGGAACGTGCCCGCGATGAGCTATTCAAGATGTTGAAAGGCCCTCGACCGGCGGCTGCGCTCCGTCTGCTGCACACGCTGGGGCTGCTGGAGGCGCTGGTTCCCTTCCCGCTCCCTGACGGGGAGACACTTGAGGAGCGCTTCCGCGTGGTGGAGCGCCTTGCGGCACTGTTTGCCATCATCAGCCCACTGCGCGACGACAACACCGCCGCCGAGCTGATCCTCGGCGTGGCCGTCATGGTGCTGGATCGTTATCGGCGGCAACTGCAGGAGCATCTGGCGCGGGAGTTCGCCGCTGGCCGTTCGCTGACCGCCCTGCTGCTGCTGGGTGCGTTTACGCCGCGCGGGGTGTTGAGCGGCGAGGCGTGGGCAGAGCATCTCCATCTCTCGAAAGCGGAAAGCCGGACGCTTTCTCTTCTGGAGCGGACACGGCACTTTGAACTGGTTGCCTTTCCCCCCGTTGATGAGCGGTGGATGCACCGCTACTATCGGGCAACCGGCGAGGTGGGCGTGGACGGCGTGCTGCTGGCGCTGGCGGAATATCTGGCCGCCCATCCCATCGAGATCGATCCGGTTGAGTGGGGCAGGCTGCTGGAAGAAGTCGCCGCCCCGCTGCTGGACGCCTTCTTTCGGCGACATCAGCATGTGGTCGCCCCTCCGCCGCTGGTGACGGGAGAAGACCTCATCCGGGAGCTTGGTCTTTCCCCCGGCCCGCAGATCGGCCAGATTCTGAAGCAATTGCTGGAGGAGCAGGCTGCCGGGACGATCCGCACGAAAAAGCAGGCCCTTCGCCTTGCCGGGCGTCTGGCCTCCGCTTCCCCGGACAACAACGGGTGATGATGGGCGGGGTGGCCCCCCCACGATGAGGTTCTGAGTAACACCGTTCTCCAGAGACATTGAAAGGCGAATCATGCTGGACAAACAGCGTGGCAGAGCACTGAGAGAGTTCTTCGCGCTGGAGCCGAACATCATCGTTCTGCTCGGCGCACTGCTGGCAATCGGGATGGGCGAGGAGCTGTGGGTTCGCTTCATGCCCAAGTATCTGGAGGCCCTCGGGGCCAGCGCCGTCGCCATCGGTGCGTATGGTTCTTTCAAGCGCATTGTTGACACGATGTACCAGTATCCGGGTGGCTGGATCGCCGATCGGATGGGCCGGAAGCGGGCGCTGGTGCTGTTCAACCTGATCGCGGCAACCGGATATGTGGTCTACCTGCTGGCGGGCCGCTGGGAGATGGTGATCGCGGGGACGCTGCTCGTGCTGGCCTGGAGCAGCATGTCCCAGCCCGCCATTTTCGCGCTCATCGGGGATACCCTCAGCCAGTCGAAGCGGGCGATGGGCTTCAGCGTTCAGTCCATCTGGAAGCGCATCCCGATCGTCGTCGCGCCCCCGCTGGGGGGCTATCTGCTGGCGAAGCTGGGGCTGGTGCGCGGTATGCGGGTTGGTTTCGTGGTTTCGCTGATGCTGGCTCTGGCCGCGATCTATCTGCAATCGCGCTTCTACCACGCCACTCCACCGGCTCAGGGGGCGCAGAAAGCGCCCCTGAGTGCTATCTGGGGGTTGATGCCCCCTGCGCTCCGACGCCTGCTTTTCGCTGACTGTCTGGTGCGCTTTGGCTCGAACCTGACGGCGGTTTACATCGTGCTGCTGGTCATCAACGTTCGCGGGAAATCCACGCTGGAGTTTGGCGCGTTCACCTCCGTGCAGATGTTGACGGCCATCGCCGGTTACCTGCCAGCCGCCCGCCTTGCCGATCGCTTTGGCCGCCAGCCGTTCATCCTGGCGACGTTCGCGTTCTTCTCGCTGTATCCGCTCTTCCTGATCGCCCTGCCTCCGGCCTGGCTGGTTGTGGCGTTCATCGTGGCCGGTCTGCGGGAGATCGGCGAACCGGCCCGGAAGGCCCGCATCGTTGATCTGGCCGAGGAAGCCCACCGGGGCCGCGTGATCGGGTTGTATTACCTGATCCGGGGGCTGGCGACGATCCCCGCGCCGTTTCTGGGCGGGATGCTGTGGCAGCAGGGTTTCTCGTGGCCGTTCCTGCTCGGCGGGCTGGCCTCGGCGCTGGGGCTGGGGGTGTATGCTCTCTCCCGCCCCCCGCAGACGGTACGCTGAGAGGGGGAAGGGGCGGCGATAAGAGGGTACGTGGTGACGACCCGGAGCGCTTTCGGGGCGAGACTCTACGTCGGGTGTGCCGGATGGCGCATTCCCGGGCTTTATGCAGATTACTTCCCGACCGGGGGAACACACCTTGAGCGGTACGCTGCCCGCTTCCCTGCCGTCGAGATCAACTCCTCCTTCTACCGCGCCCATCGCCCC
>DRKO01000132.1 GCA_011051745.1 Chloroflexota bacterium
CGCTTCAAAGTAGACCAGATCATCGCCGGAACGGCGATCAACATCCTCGCCGTAGGGGTGACCAGCTACCTCGCCAGCCGCATCCTCTCCGAATTCCAGTACCTGAACAATCCGGGCATCATGCCCCGCGTCGCGATCCCCGGACTTTCCAGAATCCCGATTCTGGGGCCGGTCTTCTTCGAACAGAACCCGCTGGTCTACACCCTTTTCATCCTGATGGTGGTCATCCACGTGATGCTGTTCTACACCCGCTGGGGGCTGCGCACCCGCGCCGTCGGGGAGCATCCCAGAGCAGCCGACACGCTGGGCGTGAACGTGTTCCTGACCCGCTACGTGAACGTGACGCTTGGCGGGATGGTGGCCGGGCTGGGCGGGGCGTTCCTGATTCTGGGATCGGTAGGGCGCTTCGACGAGTTGATGACCGCCGGAAAGGGTTTCATCGGCCTGGCGGCCATGATCTTCGGCAAGTGGATGCCCTTCGGGACTTTCGGCGCGGCGCTCATCTTCGGCTTCGCCGACACGCTGCAAACCAAGCTGGCGATCCTCTCCGTGCCGATCCCCTCCCAGTTCCTGCTGATGGCCCCCTATCTGGTGACGATGATCGTGCTGGCGGGGGTCGTCGGCGCGGCTGAGCCGCCCGCCGCCGACGGGCAGCCTTACGAGAAGCAGTAACGCCTATCTCCTGTAACGAGAGGAGGCCCGGCCCGACTGGCGTCACCGGGCCTCCTTTTCCATTCCTGTCAACAGGTCCGGCAGCTATCCGCCGGAACCAGCCAGAAGGGAATCAAGGACGGCCCGCAACTCCGATTCTGAGATGCCGCCAAACAGGCGTTGAACCTCGTTGCCGTTGGCATCGAGCAGCACGATCACCGGCTGTGAGCGAATCTGATACGCATCCACAACCTCCCGATTGGCGGGCAGTTCCCGGTTGATGTAGAGGAAATCAACCCGACCCCAGTACTCAGCCTCAAGCCCATGCACGATGGGCCTTATCGCGTTGCAGGTCGGTCACCAGTCGGTGAAGAACTCAACTAGCTGGGGCCTGCCGGTTGTCCCGACGAACTCCGGAGAGTCGGAGACGAACACATCCGGCGGGGCAGGCGCAGCGCGATGGATGGGCGTTCCGGCTTCCGCCTCAGCAGCCTGATCCCCCGCAGGCGGCTCTTCCGTTACCGACAGGGCCTCCGGCGAGGCCTGTGAGGGCAGCGGCTCTTCCGTCTGAGTCGGGTCGGCCTCCACCGGCTCCGCTGGCAGGGGAGCGGGCTCCTCGACGCCCACCTCACCGACGGACGCCGCGCTACAGGCGGTGACGATAAACAACACCAGCGCCAGCGCAAACGGTCCCGCCCGGCTGGCAGATTGTCTTCCCATACGATGTTCCTCCCTTCAGCTTCACTTGCCCTCTGGCCTTATCTGGATGTATCGTAGGGCGAAAATCTTACCCGCGCGGAGGACGACAATACACTCAGGACAGCGAACCACTCAGGCATTGACCGTGATCCGGCTGGCAGGGCTGGCCGTGCTGCTGACCGCCTGTCGGACGAGCGGCCCGTCTCCCACCGGAGAGACCCCCTCCCGGACGACACCGCCGGATGGAGCCTCCACCCCCCTCCCCGTCGCGACGGCCACCCCCGCCGGAACCCCGACCGCGCTCCTCCCCCCGACGCCGACCCCGGCCCCGGCCCTCGACCCGGAGGATTTTCCCCTCTCCGGCACAGCCTATGTGCTACCCCTGACCATCCAGCACACCACCCCGACGAGCGCAACGCTCCTCTTTGAGCTGGACGCACCCTCAGCGGGCGTTCTGGTCTACGGACCGGCGGAAGGAGGCCCGGCCACGCTCAGCGCCGTTGATCTCCCCCCGGCCGAGACGCGCCACCAGATCACGCTGGAGGGGCTGGCTCCGGGGACGACCTATCGGGCTGCCGTCGGGCTGAGCGAGGGGGAGGGCCTTTATACCCAGCCCGCCTTTATGGGCCAGCCCTGGGGGACGGTGCAATTCCGCACCCTGCCGGAAGAGCCGCCTCTTCGCATCGGCGTGATAGGCGACTCCGGATTCGGCCAGCCGGTGACGTTCGAGCTTGCGGAGGAGATGGCACGCCACGATCTCGATTTCGTCCTGCATACCGGCGATCTGGTCTACCGCGCCTTTGAGAACGCCAGCCCCGTTGAGGCCTACGCGCTCAAGTGGTATCTACCCTTCGCGACCCTCCTGCGCCGGATGCCGGTTTATCCGGTCGTTGGCAACCACGACATCGAGGCCGCGAGCACGTGGGAGGGTGCGCCGTTCTACTATTACGCTTTCCCACCCTTCCCCGACCCGGACTTTCCACCTTCGGCCTTCGAGGGACGCAATCAGTGGTACGCTTTCGCCTGGAACGACATCCAGTTCCTGATGCTGGATACGCAGACCTTCTTCGGCGAGGCGGGCCGGGCGGAACAGGACGCCTGGCTGGCGGAGCGGCTGGCCGACCGGCGCTTCGCCCACACCATCCCGGTCTTCCACGTGCCGCCTTACAGCAGCGGCCCACACGGGGCAACGGATAGCCTGCCTGTGCGGCTGGTGTGGGGGCCGCTCTTCGAGGCGGTAGATGTTCCCCTCGTCCTCTCAGGGCACGATCACGACTACGAGCGCCTGCTGGTCAACGGCATTACTTACGTGGTCTCCGGCGGCGGCTCGGCGACGATCTACGAGATGGAAACCCTTCTGGAGGAGAGTCAGGCTGCCGCGCAGCGGGCGCATTTCGTCCTGCTGGAGATCGCCGCCGACCGGATCGTCCTCTCGGCCATCGCGCCCGACGGAGAGGTCTTCGATCAGGCTGTGATCCCGCTGGAGGCGGCCACCTCCGACTGAGACGGCATCCGGCCATCCCCGCCTGTGGCACGGGCGGGGACACTGGGAAGCACCTTCCGAGTGTGGTAAAATAAGGGCATCATGGCATCCGAGAATCTGAATGCGCCGACGCCTCCGGTCGGCGTTATTGAATCGCTTACCCAGGGCTTTGAGACAGTCGCGGGACATCTGCCCCTGCTGCTGTTGCCCGTGTTACTGGACCTGTTTCTGTGGGCCGGGCCACGCATCTCCTTCCAGCCTGCGGCGGAGGCAATGGCGAACGCTTACATCGCGACATGGGAGCCATTCGCGGAGAGCAGCCCGTCCGATCTTCAGGAGATGTGGGAACAGCAGACGGAGATACTGCTTGAGGTAGTCGAGAACATGCCGGCCCAGTATCTCCCCATACCGGGCATCCCCAGCCTGCTCAGCGGACGGGAGGCCAAGGGGCTTCCCTTCGACTACACGCCGCCGCTCTGGCTGGTCGAAACGGCAGCAGGGTTCATCGGGATCAAGCTGTTGCTGCTCCTGATCGGGCTGATCCTGGGGAGCCTTTACATCATCCTGATAGCGCAACAGGTGCGGGAAAACCGCCCCGAGGTCAGGGACCTGATCAGGCGGCTGCCCGTCCTGACGTTCCAGATCGGGCTTTTCGCCCTCCTGACCCCGCTGCTGCTGATTGCCCTGCTCCTGCCGTTCCTGCTCATCTCAGGGATGCTGGCGTTCCTGAACGGCTTCCTGGCGACGGCCACGCAGTGGGTGGGCGCGATGTTCATCCTGTGGGTTGGCGTGTTCACGGTGTTCACGCTGCACGGCCTGCTGCTCAACGACCGGAGCCTGCTGGGCGCTCTGTGGGACAGCGTGCGGGTGGTGCAGTGGAACATGCCCGCCACGATCTTCCTGTTCCTGCTGGTGCTGGTGCTGGATACAGCGCTGACCCGCTACGTCTGGTCCCTGCCGGAGGCTGACTCCTGGCTGGTGCTGCCGGGTATCGCAGGGCGGGCTTTCATCGCAACGGGGCTGATCACGGCGACGTTTGTCTTCTATAAGGATCGGTATCGTTACTGGAAAGAGATGCGAGAAGAACTGCTGGCAGAGTTACTGCGCAGACGCGCACAGCAAAACCGTAATCAGTGAACGGTCACTGGAACTTTCACGGCCCGCTAGCCGCTAGATGCAATCTGATCAATCGGTAGCAGAGAGAAGAGAAAGTATGGCACGAAAAAAACAGCGAAAAGATGAAACTCTCCGGTACGATGAGAGCACCATCCAGCACCTGAGCGGCCTGGAAGCAGTCCGCCGACGCCCCGGCATGTACGTGGGCGGGACGGACCTCAAAGCGCTTCATCACCTCGTCTACGAGGTCGTGGATAACTCCATTGATGAGGCGCTGGTCGGGGCCTGCACGGAGATCAAAGTCACCCTTCACAAGAACGGCAGTGTTACGGTTGAGGATAACGGGCGTGGCATTCCGGTAGGCATTCACCCGGTTGAGAAGATTCCCACCCTGCAACTGGTCATGACCGAGCTACACGCAGGCGGCAAGTTCGGGGGGAGCGGGTACAAAGTCTCCGGCGGTCTGCACGGCGTCGGTGTCTCCGCCGTCAACGCGCTTTCCGCCGGTCTGGAAGCGGTCGTCAAGCGCGACGGCTACGTCTGGCGGCAACGGTACAAGCAGGGGACGCCC
>DRKO01000133.1 GCA_011051745.1 Chloroflexota bacterium
CAGTTCGGCGTAGATGTCGGCCATCTCCAGCCAGGCATCCCCCCACGCTTCATCCTCTGGATCGAAATTGTTGATCAGCGTCTGGAGTTCGGTCAGCGCAGCCTGAAGGTTTCCGATGGCGCGGTACGAGTACGCGATATACAGATAGGCTTCCGGGCGGTAGTCGCGGGGGTCGGTGGCGGCCAGGTAGTCATAGAAGTAGCGGGGCGCGTTCTCATACAGGCCGTTGTTGAAGTTGACCAGCCCGCGCTGGTAGGGGTCGAGCTCATATCCGGCGTCTCGCAGCGCGATCAACGCGCTGAGTGCCTCGTAGCTCTGGGGGTACGTCATAAAGACGTGCTGGAGTTGCTCATAGGCGGCGTCGTATTGCCCCCCTTCCAGCAATGCCTGCGCCAGCGAAAACTCGATGGAGGCGCGATAAGCGTTGTTCTGGGCGGCGTCCAGAATGGCGCGGTACTGGGCGACCGCCCCTTCCGTGTTGCCGAGCGAGCGGTGGATCGAGGCCACCTTTTCCCGCAATTGCAGCGTGCTGACCAGATGGCGCTCTGCGCTGAGGGCCAGATCGTAGGAAGCCAGCGCCTGATCGGTTTGTCCGAGCGCCAGTTGAGCGTCGGCGATCCGTTCGTATACGTAGCTGTCAATCAGCCCCGGCCTGAGCGTCAGATACATCTGGAAGTCGGAGATCGCCCCCGCCCAGTCGTTCAACCCCATTTTCGCGTCGCCGCGCAGGAAATACGCCTGTGCGGCCAGCGGGTGATCGGGGTACTGTGCCAGAAATGTATCCAGCACGGCGCGTGCCGAGGTGAAATCCCCGCGCCGCAGCGAAGCGTGTGCCAGGCCGAGCTGGGCCTCGATCAACTCGTCGGCTGTCGCGGCGGGGTTGGTCAGAACCTGCTGAAAAGCCTCCGAGGCGGCATCCCAGTCTCCGTTATGCAGATCGCGCTCCCCCTGATGGACGACCTCAATCGGGGCCGGAGTGGGCGTCGGCGAGGGGGTCGGGCTGGGGGTGGCGGTCGGTGTCGAGGTGGGCGTCGGCGTGGCAGGCTGGAGAACCTCCGGCAGGATGGTTGCGCCGCTACAGGCTCCGAGGGCCAGCGCTCCGATCAGGAAGATCAACAGGGCACTTGTCAGGCGTCGGTTGCGTCTCATGCGGCGGATTATCCCGACCTTTGGGATGATTGTCAAACCCGCTTCTGCCGGTGGCGGGGAGCCTCTGGGCAGGGGGGTGGGCCTGTGGTACGATCCGCTCGCACCGTCCGGAGGAGAGCATGCAACCCGCTTACGACGTACTCAGCTATGGCACAATCGGCCTGGACAACATCATCCGCGTTCCCCACCTGCCGCGTCCGGATATCAGCACCCATGCTCTGGATGTCAGCCAGCACCTCGGCGGCAAGGCGACCAACACCGCCGTGTATCTGTCCACGTGGGGGCTGAAGGTCGCGCTCAGCGGAACGGTGCTCGGCGACGATGCAACCGGCGACCGGGTTCTGGAGATGCTGGCGCGTTACCCCGGCATCAGCACCCGCTACCTGAGCCGCCAGCCCGGCCTGCAGAGCATGTACTGCGACATTCTGCTCACCCCCGACGGCGAACGGGCCATTATTGGCATTCACACCGAAGGCAAGCCCCAGACGCCTCCTACCCGGGAGATGATTCTGGACGCTCGCCTCCTCACGCTTGACCTTTACGGCGGGGAGGAGCGTGTCGAGGCGGCCCGGCTGGCCCGCGAAGCGGGGAGGCCGGTCGTGGTGGGAGACCTGCGCCGGCCTGATCACCCCGTCCTGCCCTGTGCCGATGTGGTGATCGCTTCTGCGGCTGAGGTGCGGAGTTACGGCTCCGGCCTCTCACTGGAGGAATTCGCGCGTGAGGCGCAGGCTCACGGGGCGCGGGGGGTGATCATCACGGGCGGGGCAGGGGATGTGCTCGTCTTCGAGCCGGAGCGCCCGCTGATCGCCATCACGCCGCCCTCCGTTCAGGTCGTGGACACGACGGGGGCAGGGGACGCCTTCCGGGCCGGAGTGGCCTACGGTGTTTTGCAGGGCTGGGGGCTGGTGGAGTGCGCGGCGATGGGAGCCGCCGCAGGCTCGTTGAAGGTCAGCCGGACGGGGGCTACCAGCGATCCGCCGACTCTGGAGGAAGTCCTCCGTCTGGCGCGGCGACTTCCCCGCCGACGCCCGGAATCCGGCTCTGACCTCCGCTGACGTGGTGGGAAAATACAATACCCACGCCGGAGACGGTCGGGCGTGGGCTTCCTGGGGAACGGACGGCTGCGGTTATTTCGCGTTTTCCGCTTCGTCAAGCATGCTGCGAATCTTGGTGATCAGGTCATGGTTCAGGATCGGCTTAAGCAGATAGTCGTTTGCCCCCGCTTCCATACCCTGGTGGATGGCCTGGGCATCTCCCCGCGCGGAGAGGATCAGAACCGGCGTCTTGGCCGTCGCCGGGGCGGCGCGGATGTGGCGGCACAGTTCAATCCCATCCATGCCGGGCATCATGACATCCAGGATGATCAGGTCGGGAGTTTCGCTCTTGAGCAGTTCAAGGGCCGCGTAAGCATCCTGTGCCTTCAGCGCCTCAAAGCCGCCCCGCTCCAGCATGATGCCAATTAAAGTCAGAGCGCCAACCTCATCATCAACCACCAGGATTCGTTTTGGCATGGCGTGCGGTTCCCCTATCTTCTGAGCGTGCTGCGTTGGTGATGCAATGTCAGACGGAGTAGAAAAGCGGGCTCCCGTACCTCGATTCTTCGCAGGCCCCGGACGGTTAGCTCTGGCCTGAAAAGCCCCGCTTCCGGGGGAGAGGGACGGATTTCTGCCCAGGCGTTCCCCTTCTCCCTAACCAGTCTATTCATCTCTGCCTGAAATGCAAGCGGAGCCTCCGGTTTTCGGGGTGGTCCGTTCCGGGCAGGGCCAAGAATCCGGCGGAGCGGTGCGCCGAAAACAGACGCGCTCTCGCGCTTTGAGTATAGCACATTCGCGCGGGGACGAGGGTATGATCTGTGAAAGAAATTGCGAGTTAGTTGGTAAGAGTCTGGCGGGGTTCTCCCGCGCCCCTGCGAAAGGCCTCCGGGGAGGGAACTCTCTGCCCGGAAGTTGTTGTAAGGGCCTGCTTTACGTGTATACTCGCAGGTGTGGGGGCCGCAAAGGAGTTTTGATGATGCCGGTTATGCGTATCTCCTGCCCCTCCTGCGGGGGCAATCAGTTTGACCATGACGAAGCGGGGAACCTGATCTGTTCGTTCTGCGGAGCTCGGTATGCCTCGCCCGGAGAGGAGATCATCTGCCCTGCCTGCGGGACGAAGAATCCGCCCGACGCGAGGCGCTGCATGGAATGTGGGCTGGTGCTGGGCAAGCTGTGCCCTGTGTGCAACCACATGAACCCCGCCGGGGCCGATTACTGTCTGGAGTGTGCGGCTCCTCTTGACACGCTGGAGACGATCTACGCCCGCCTGCGGGAGCGACAGACGGGGTCTACCGTGCGGGCGGAGCGCATGACGGCTGCCAAGCATCTGGATCAGATCTATATGGAGGCCCAGCACGAGCGTTTGCAGGCCGAGGAGCGGGAACGGCTGGCGCGTCTGGCTGAGCAGCGGGCCAGGGCGATCCGGCAGCAGCGGCGGCTTATGACTCTCACCGTCGCTGCCGGGCTGATTATATTTGCGGGGGTGATGATGCTGATAGCCTTCCTGATGCTCCGCTAAACGCTGCCCCCTGGAGAGTGTGGTATGGATTTTGAGAGCATGGAGCGGCGGTATGCTGCCTGGCGGCTGCTCTACGTTTCGGGTGAGATCACCTATGAGGAGCTTGAAGAGCGTCTGAGCAGGATGGTGCTTGAGGACGCGGAGGGGGATCAATGGCGCATTGACGCCGAAACCGGTCGCTGGCTCCGTCGCAGTGGCCGGGAATGGGTGGAGGATGATCCCTTCCAGCACGCGCATCTGCCCTCGGCCCCCGGCAGGGAGGTTTCCGGCGAGGAGCAGGCCACCCGGATGACGGCCCTTGAGTGGCTGGATGAGAACTGGGGCTGGGTGCTGGTCGCGTTTGCAGGCGGGCTTCTGATCGCGGCGGCCCTTTTCCTGATCGGATCGGTGCTGCTGAGCGAACCGCCCGCAGAAGCTGTTATTGCCTCTACCGGAACGGCGGGGACAGAGGAACCGACGGCGGAGGTCACCCGCGCGCCGGTGGATATCAGCATCCCGCCGACCGCCACGCCCTCCCCGACGCCCGTTCCCGCCCCGCAGATCGAGGACGGGGATCACGTGATGGTCCTTGTGCCTGCCGGGTCGTTCCTGATGGGGAGCACGGAGGAGGACATCGGAGCAGCCTATGCCCTCTGCGAGTCGCTCCTGACCTCTGAGGTGTGCCGTGAGCAGGGCTTCGAGGCGGAAAGTCCGGCTCACGAGGTGACGCTGCGCTCCTACTATATAGACCTGCTGGAGGTCACCAACGCTCAGTATGCCGCTTTTCTGAACGAGATGGAAAACCGCATAGAAGGCGGCGTGCCCTGGCTGGAGGCGGACGATGACGAGGTGCGCATCCACCGCACGGGCGGCCAGTGGCAGCCGCTGCCGGATTACGCCGATCATCCGGTGACGGAGGTCACCTGGTATGGCGCTCAGGCGTACTGTCAGTGGCGCGGCGCTCGCCTGCCGACTGAGGCCGAATGGGAGAAGGCGGCCCGCTGGAATCCGGAGACGGGGGAAGTGACGCGCTATCCCTGGGGCAACGAGCCGCCCGATCCTTCGCTGGCGAACTACGGCCTGATCGTCGGGCGGACGATGCCGGTCGGCAGCTACCCCGACGGCGCAAGCCCGCTGGGGCTTCAGGATATGGCGGGCAACGTGTTTGAGTGGGTGGGGGACTGGTACGCGGATGACTACTATGCCCGCAGCGAAGCCGTCGATCCGCAGGGACCGGCGGAAGGCGAGCAGCGGGTCGTGCGGGGTGGCTCGTGGGGGGACTACCCTTTCCTGATCCGCGCCACCAATCGCGGCATGCTCCGTCCAGAAGGGGCGCTGAACTTTATCGGCTTCCGCTGTGTGAAGGATATAGAGGCGGCCCGGCCCTGACGCCGATATCCGCAGAATTGCTTATAATGGGGGGGAGCAGGAGCTCCCGTTTGGTAATCCAGTGCCAGGGAAAGGAGATCACTCATGGCCGGTAAGTTTGTCCCCTCTGCCGGGGTTGAGCGTGAGAAGCTCGACTGGGGTACGCTGGGCTGGTTAAGTCGCCCTTCCAGCACCGGCGCAAAGAACCTGACCGTGATTGACGTTGAGCTGTTGCCGGGCTTCGGACACAACTTCCACAAACACCCGCAGCAGGAAGAGGTCATCTACGTGGTTGACGGCGAGATCGAGCAGTGGGTTGATCAGGAAAAGCGCATCCTGAAATCGGGCGACTCGGTCTTCATCGGTGCGGATGTCGTTCATGCCTCGTTCAACGTCTCCGACAAACCCGCTAAACTGATCGCCATTCTGGGGCCGTGCGTCGGTGAGGGCGGGTATGAACTCGTCGACATGAGCGATCAGGCCCCCTGGAACACATTGCGGGGGTAGGGGGCTGGCCCGCCGCCGGATGTTCTTGGCAGAGAGGAGCGGAGCGCCTCGCGGGTGCTCCGCTCCTTCCCGTTGCGGAAATAGAGAGACCCCTTACTCGACGGTCACGCTCTTGGCAAGGTTGCGGGGTTGATCCACGTCCGCCCCGCGCCGCACGGCGATGTGATAGGCCAGCAGTTGCAGAGGAAGCACGTTGATGACCGGCGAGAGCAGCCAGGGCGTTTCGGGAACGTAAAGGACGTAGTCCGCCTTTTCGGCGATCAGGTCGTCTCCTTCGGTTGCCAGCGCGATCACGATCCCGCCCCGCGCTTTGGCCTGCTCGACCTGAGAGAGCATCTTGTCATAAACGTGATCGCGGACAGCGATTGCCAGCACGGGCATGTTTTCGTCAATCAGCGCGATGGGGCCGTGCTTCATCTCACCGGCGGGGTAGCCCTCGGCGTGAATATAGCTGATCTCCTTGAGCTTCAGTGCGCCCTCCAGCGCGATCGGGTAGTTGATGTCCCGCCCCAGATAGAGGAAGTTGGCGTATTGATAGAGCTTCCCCGCCAGCGCCTGATACTCTTCGTCGTGGTCAAGCACCGAGCCGACCAGATCGGGCAGGCGGGCCAGGTCGGCGATGTGGCCCTTCAGCTTCTCCCGATCCTGAGACCCTCGCAACTGGGCCAGATAACAGGCCAGCAGGTACTGATCCACAATCGAGGTGGTGAAGGCTTTGGTGCTGGCGACTCCGATCTCCGGCCCGGCCAGCATCGAGATATACCCGTCCGCGATGCGCATCGCCTGGCTGCCAATCGCATTGACGATGCTCCAGAGCAGTGCGCCTTTTTCACGCGCTTCTTCCATCGCGGCCAGCGTGTCCACCGTCTCACCGGACTGGGTGATCGCCAGCACCGCCATTGAGTCGTCAATCAGGGGGTCGGCGTAGCGAAACTCGGAGCCGATCCACACCTCGACCGGCACGCGGGCGATCCGCTCGATCAGCGTTTTTCCGACCAGCCCGGAGTAGTAGGAAGTCCCGCAGGCGACGATGATCACCCGCTCAAGTGACCGGGCGATCTCCGGCGTCAGGTTCAGGTCTGGCAGATGCACTTCCTGCCTGTCGAAGTCCACCCGCCCCCGGATGGTGTCCGTGACGGCGCGGGGCTGCTCGAAAATCTCCTTCTGCATGAAGTGCTTGTACTCACCCTTGGCCGCGCTGACGGGGTCCCAGGGAATGGCGTGAACCGTTGGGGTCACCGGCTCGCCGTCCAGTGTCTGGACGGTGTAGCCGTCGGCGGTGATGGTCGCCATCTGGCGGCTTTCGAGGAACACCATCTCGCGTGTGTGATCCAGAATGGCCGGAATGTCGGAGGCGATGAACATCTCGCCGTCGCCGAGTCCGATGGCGACGCCGCCCGCGTTGCCGATCCGGCAGGCGATCAGCCGGTCCGGCTCGCGGCTGCTGAAGGTGACGATGGCCTGTGCGCCCTTGAGCTGGCTGAACGCTTCGCGGGCTGCTTCCTCAAGCGAGCGTCCGGCGGCCATGAAACGCTCCAGCAGGTGAACGATGGTCTCGGTGTCCGTGTCGCTGGTGAAGCGTGCCCCTTCGGCCTGAAGCTCGGCTTTAAGCTCCAGGAAATTTTCGATGATGCCGTTGTGGACAACGACCACTTCACCGGTCATGCCGATGTGGGGATGGGCGTTCTTCTGGCTGGGCGGCCCGTGAGTGGCCCAGCGTGTATGCCCGATGCCCAGATGCCCGCTGATGGGCTGCTCTGCGACGAGCCGCTCCAGATTCTCCAGCTTTCCGGCGTCACGCCTGATCTCGATGTGGCTGTTCTGTAAAACGGCCAGCCCTGCCGAGTCATATCCGCGATATTCGAGCCGTTTCAGCCCGTTCAGGATGATGGGAGTTGCGTCCCGATAACCGATGTACCCTACAATGCCGCACATGTGTTTTTCAGCCCTTTCTCTGTCCACCCGTGAGAGGGTGCACAGGGTGGAACGCGACGGGAATTCCGATGGGGTTCTCTCGCGTTTCCTGCGCGGTAGGCCCTTTTGCTCCGTCCGGGGGCTTACCGGGTTGCCTGCCGACAGCCAGAAACATGAGGTCTGCCGGGGCCTGATTCTTCTGATGATCAACAGGATGAAAGTGCTTATTCTGCCACGACCGGCCCGTTTTGTCCCACCCGTTGCCGGGTGGTTTTGACGGGGCGGCCCGTTTTGAGTGGGGGCAAGCTGAGGACGGTGGCGCGTCCTGGCGGCATCCGCTGATCTCTCGATTTTCCCCCGGCAGGCAGGGCCGGGGTTAGGCCTGCCTCGCGGCAGGCAACCGCCTCCTCGTCAACCTTCCAGATGGCGCTCATCCAGAAGGCCCGTGCGCTGGCTTGGTCCCCTGTTGAGTATCTCTGTTCTGTCCCCTGTCACCTCCCTGATGCTCTTCTCGACGGCCTCGGATGGCGCTCAGTATAGCAGCAAGTAACTCTCTCCGCCAAAGTGACCCCCGCAGTGGCCGCCGGAGCGGGGCAGTTTGTCCCCCTTATTCATGAAAATTTCATCTATTCGCTGTTCAGTCGGCGTTCCACGTCGCCCAGCCTGAGCCATGCTATCGGCCCGGCGTCGTCCGGTGCGATCAGGCCCGCTTCCAGCCTGTACATTCCGGCGGGCAGGTCGGAGTCGATCCAGAAGGAGTGCACATCACGGACGACCTGCCCGGTCTCCCATCGGTCGGTTGGATAGCGACCGTCAACCGGCGGCCCGTCCGCCCGGAGCGCCTCGGCTCCGCTGGCGTCCACAAGGCGGAGCGCGACCTCATACTCCACCGATGGCCTCTC
>DRKO01000134.1 GCA_011051745.1 Chloroflexota bacterium
GGGAGGAATCACTTGACACCCTGCTGGAGCAGGTCATCGCCATAGCGGAAGGCCAGACCAGGTTTGAGACCCACGAGGCCGTCAACTACACATTGAGAGGTAAAAAGCTCTTCGTCTCCCTGAGATGGCATGTGGCCCCTGGACACGAGCAAACCTACTCAAAGGTGCTTCTCTCCATCGTTGACATTACGGAACGCAAGCGGGCAGAGATGGAGCTTCAGGCCCAGCGCGACTTTGCCCTGCATGTGATGAACACCATGGGGCAGGGATTGACGGTGACGGATGAAGAGGGGCAGTTTGAGTATGTCAACCCTGCTTTCGCCCGGATGCTGGGATACCTGCCGGAGGAACTGATCGGGAAGACGCCCTATGATGTGACCGTGCCGGAGGATCGCCCGGTGCTGGATCAGGCCTACGTCCGGAGGCGCAGAGGGGAGACCAGCACATACGATCTCCGGCTCAGGCGGGCGGACGGGAGCGAAATTTACGCCCTCATCACAGGCGTTCCCCTCTGGCGTGCGGGGAAAATGAGCGGGACGATCGCGGTGGTAACGGACATGACGGAGCGGAAACAGATGGAGGAGGCTCTGGCGAGGGCCCACAACGAAGCCCTTGAGGCCTCCCGCTTAAAGTCCCGCTTTCTCGCCAATATGAGCCACGAACTGCGCACCCCGTTGAACTCGATCATCGGCCTGACTCAGATACTCGTTGACGGCATCGCCGGCGAGCTGAACGAGCAGCAGCACGAGTTCCTGTGCGATATCCTCTCCAGCTCCGAGCATCTGCTGGGGCTGATTAATGACGTGCTGGACATGTCCAAGATCGAGGCGGGCCGGATGGATATTCATCCTCAGCCCTTCGACTTCGAGGAGACAGCCAGAGAAGTTGTCGAGACGGTCGCGATCCTCGTTGAGGACAAGGGTCAGCATCTTGAAACCGACATCGCGCCTGACCTGCCCCCGCTCAACGCGGATCGGATGCGGATTAAGCAGGTCCTGCTGAATCTGCTCTCCAATGCCCACAAATTCACTCCCGCTGGCGGGAGAATCTCACTCCGTGCCCGGCTGGTCGGCCAGCGGGCTCTCCTGGTCTCTGTCAGCGACTCCGGCATCGGCATCGCCCCGGAGAATATTCCAACCATCTTTCAGGAGTTCCGGCAGGTTGGGGATTCCTCCGCCGGAGTTTCGGAGGGAACCGGCCTCGGTCTGCCTATCAGTCGGCGGTTGATCGAGATGCATGGCGGGGTTATGTGGGTGGAAAGCGAACCGGGGCAGGGAAGCACATTCTCGCTGCTTCTACCGCTCGAGGGGCCACCGGAGACCCCGGCCCGCGTCGTTCTGGAATCGGAGTTCCCCCGGCTCCCTCCGCTGGAGGAGCGGGGGCCTCTTGCGCTGGTCGTTGCCAGCTACCGGATGGGCAGCCTGCTTGCCTTCCATCTGGGCCGCGCTGGCTTTGACACAGCGCACCTTCTCTCCAGCGAGAAGCTGGTTGAGCATGCCCGACTCCTGAAGCCCTTCGTAATCGTTCTGGGTGATGCAGCACAGGGCGCGGAGAGCTGGCTCTTACTGTCCCGTCTCCAGAACACGCCGGAGACGGCCCATATCCCCCTCCTGATCCTGGATGCCTCTTTCGGGCAGAACGATGCAGAACTGACAGCCACCGGCCATCTGGTGAAGCCTCTGAGCATCGAGGAAGCCCAGAAGGCCCTTGAAGGCTCACGCCCGGCGGATGCTCCGCTCTCTGCTTTTATCGTGAGCACGCGGGCTCGCGCCGAGCATCTTTTCCGCTCTGCTTTTCCCTGCACTCCCTGTGAAGTGCGCGTGTTCTCTCCTCCGGAGGACGTGGAGCAGCGGGACTGGGTGGCTCCTGATATCCTGATACTTGACGCTGCCATATCGGGTGCGGATGCCGTGCGGTGGCTGGCTCAGGCCCACTCCGGCCCCGCAGACCGGGCAGGTGATCGTGTCTCCCCTCTGGTACTGCTTGCCGGGGACTGGCCGGAGCAGGGAAACAACCGGCCCTGGTTCGCCGAGGTACGTACCGTTGCCTGCAAAGCGCTCTCTCAGGAATCCAGCCTGCTGGAGTGCCTGAGAGAGTTAAGGATAACGCCCACCTCGCAGGTTGCCCGGCCTGCTACTCCACCAACGGAGGTTCTATCCCATGACTGACGCGATGGACGAATACCATACCCTCTATGTTCAGGAAGCCAGGCAGCATCTGGGTCTGCTCAGGGCCAGCTTCGAGGCTCTGGCCGCCGATCCGACCAACCGGCAGGCGCTGGAGGATGCCCGCTTCGCGGCGCATAGCCTTAAGGGCATCTCCCTCACGATGAACTATGAGCAACCGGCCAGTCTGGCTAAAGAGATGGAATCCTGCCTGAGCCTGATGTTGCAGGGAGGGCTTCCTTTCGATGGGGAGACGCTCGCCGGGGCTCTGGATCAACTGGAGGCCAGCGTCAACGCTCTCTCAGCTTGAGGCTTCACATTGAGATGCGAAACGACGTAGGGGCGGAGAAAGCTCCTTCAGGGAGATGTTCTGTGTCCGGGTGGGCGATCTCCGGCAGGCTGTAATGGGCCTGCCAGCGGGTCAGATAGTCCGCGACCTCCTGCTCCCACTGCGCATCGCTCCACCCCAGTTCGCCCTGCACCAGTTGCCGTATCTCCGGCAGAAACCGCCGACCCCCGCAGGGGGCCAGCAGGCCCAGTCGGACGCGCCGCAGGAGCAGGTCGTCGAGGTGCAACACGGACTCTTGCTGTGCTGCCCAGCGCAACTCCAGCCGATGAATGGGCAGTCCCCCTAATCGAGTTCGTTCGCGATCCGGCAACCGGCGGGCAAAGTCCAGAATCTCCGACCCATACCGTGCCACCAGCCGCAGGGCCTCGCTCGTCGTCAGCCCCGGCGGCGGCTCCTCGATCTGAGGGAGCGAGTCCAGCGCTCCCATGTGGTCATCCACCGCGACCGGACGCCGGAGGCGTTTGCGCAGCGCCCGGAGCGCGTCGAGTGCGATACAGCGAAACGTTGTCAGCTTGCCCCCTGTGACAGTCAACAGCCCCCTCTCGTTCCACAGCACGTGCTCGCGGCTCTCTTTTGAGGGGGCGACATCCTTCCGGTGGCTGATGACCGGACGCACGCCGGAGAAGGAGGCGAGCACGTCCTTCTCTTTCAGTTCCAGCGATGGAAAGTGCGCTTCAGCGGCACGCAGCAGGTAGGTTACTTCCTCCGGCGTGATAGAAGGCTCCCGATCCATGCTCTGATCATGGTCGAGGTCGGTCGTTCCGAACAGCGTAACGCCCTCCCAGGGGAAGGCGAAAACAGGCCGCCCGTCCTCCGGATGGGGGAAAGTGACGGCCTGAAAAACCGGAAAGCGCTGGTGGGGGAAGACCAGATGGCTGCCGCGCAGGGGACGGATGTGCGGCTCCGCACCGACCTGCCCCCGCAGGTGGTCGGCCCACGCGCCGGTCGCGTTGATAACGGCGTCCGCCCGCGCTCTGTGCGTCCGGCCTGTCTCCCGATCACACACGATCACGCCGTTAACCAGCCCGTCTTCTCCATAGAGCAGCCCCTCGACGCGGGCGTAGTTGAGGGCAACCGCCCGGCCCGTTGCCACTCCCTCACGGAGCACGCGCAGCACCAGCCGCGCGTCATCCGTTTGTGCATCGCAGAAGCGGAAGCCACCGGTCAGGCGGTCGGAGGAAAGCCCTGGAGCCATCATCAGGAGTTCGTCACGGTCGAGTGCCTCATGAATGCGCCAGCGCCCCCCTATCCACCCGTAGAGGCGCAGCCCGAAGGCCATCAGCCAGGCGGGTAGCTTATCGTCCGTGTAAGTGGGATAGAGAAAGGGCAGAGGTTCGATCAGGCCGGGCCCCTCGCGGAGGAGCCTCTCGCGCTCGTGGACGGCCTGCCATGTCAACCGGAACTGGAGGTTGTTCAGATAACGTAGCCCGCCATGCACCATCTTCGATGAGCGGCTGGATGTGCCGGAGGCGAAATCGTTCTGCTCAAGGAGCAACACCCGCAGGCCCGTGCGCACCGCTTCTCGCAGGATTCCTGCGCCTGTAATCCCGCCCCCGACGACGATTAGATCCCAGTGCTCTTCCAGGCTCCGCCAGGCCATTTCGCGGCTCGAGGTCCCGTATAGCAGCACCATATCCGACTCCTCAGCCAACAACCGGAGAGGCGAGCGTTCCGTCGGTGGGCAACAGCTTCCCCGGGTTGAGAATCCCGTCCGGGTCACAGCTTCGCATCACATCACGAAGCAGGGTAATACCCAGCCGCCCTTTTTCAGCGCCGAGGTAAAGGGCGTGGTCTGTGCCTATGCCGTGCTGGTGGCTGATCGTGCCACCGTGCCGGATGATCGTCTCGCTTGCGGCCCGCTTCATGCGTGCCCAGCGTTCCAGCGTCCGGTCGGGGTCACCTGACAGGCGGAAGATGAATGTCACGTA
>DRKO01000135.1 GCA_011051745.1 Chloroflexota bacterium
ACGATCATGACCATTTATAACGAAACAAAGAGCCTGAAGTGGACGGCGGTCGCGACCCTGCTCCCCGTTGTGATGGGGATGGCGACCACTGCTACAATCGTCTGGATCGCGAGGGGGCTTGGCCCGATCTGAGGATGTGATCCGCGCGTGGCAAACGAAAGTCGAAAGGAGAGATGCAGTGAGAGCATCTCTTCTTTTTGCGATACCTAGTAGGATACCTGATAGAACAATCAGCAGAGGAGGCACACCGATGGTGATCGAGTACGCACGCGGAATGTCGCCGGTCGTTCAGGCGCTTGCCGCCACGCTCTTCACCTGGGGGGTAACGGCGCTGGGGGCGTCCAGCGTCTTTCTGACGAGGGAAATCAGCCGCCGTGTGCTGGATGCCATGCTGGGCTTCGCCGCCGGTGTGATGATCGCGGCCAGCTACTGGTCGTTGCTTGCGCCTGCGATTGAGATGTCCGCCGATATGGGCGTGCCGGAGTGGTTTCCGGCGGTGGTGGGGTTTCTGCTGGGCGGGGCCTTCCTGCGGGGCATAGACCTGATCCTCCCCCATCTGCATCTGGGCCTCCCGACCGAGCAGGCGGAGGGCCTCAAGACTCACTGGCGACGTACCATCCTTCTGGTGCTTGCCATCACGCTGCATAACTTCCCGGAAGGTCTGGCGGTCGGGGTGGCGTTCGGGGCGGCGGCTGCCGGGCTGCCCTCGGCGACCGTCGCCGGGGCGGTTGCGCTGGCGATCGGGATCGGGCTACAGAATTTCCCGGAGGGGATCGCGGTGGCGATGCCGTTGCGGCGCGAGGGCGTCTCCCCGGCCAGGAGTTTCTGGTACGGGCAGCTTTCCGCCATTGTCGAGCCGATCGCCGGGGTGCTGGGCGCGGCAGCCGTCCTCATCGCGCGTCCGCTGCTGCCCTATGCGTTGAGCTTCGCTGCCGGTGCAATGATCTTCGTGGTGATCGAAGAGGTGATCCCGACCGCCCACTGCGAGGGCCAGCACACCGACATCGCCACTATGGGCGCGATGCTCGGTTTCGCGGTGATGATGCTGCTGGACGTTGCGCTGGGGTAGGGCTGGCATCTCCCCCTCAGATTCTACCGACCGGTAGATTTTGTGTTACAATAAACAGCAGAGTAATGCTCTCTCTTCAAGGCAATTGCATAAGCCATATGCAGAAAGGGAGGTAGCCGCCTTGCGAGTAGTCGTGTGTACCAAAGAGACGCCGGATACGGCTGCTAAGGTCGAAGTGGACGCGGACGGCAACGTCACCTGGGGAGATGCGCCGCTGGTGATCAACCCCTGGGATGAGTACGCCGTCGAGGAGGCGATCCTGCTCAAGGATCGTGGCGTGACAACCTCTACCGTCCTGGGCGTGGGAACGGAGACCACAAAAGAGGCCCTCAAGCATGCCCTTGCGATGGGCTGCGACGAGGCCGTGCTGGTCTCGGATGAAGCCTTTGAGGGCGCGGATACGCTCGTCGTGTCGCATGCGCTGGCGCAGGCCATCAAGAAGATGGATGAGGTGGGGCTGGTGCTGTTCGGCAGAGAGACGACCGACGGCGGCTCCGGGCAGGTTCCGGTTCAGGTGGGGCGCTGGCTGGGCTGGAACACGCTCACCTTCGTCTCAAAGATCGTCGAAATTGACTTTGAGGCCGGGACGATCAAAGTCGAGCGCCTGCTTGAGGAAGGCAAGGAGATCGTCGAGGGCAGGCTTCCGGCGGTCGTGAGCGTGGTCAAGGGCATCAACGAGCCGCGCTATCCCTCGTTTATGGGCATCCGCAAGGCCTCACGGGCCGAGATACCGGTCTGGAGCGCGGCGGAGATCGGCTTTGACGAGTCGCTGAAGCCGAAGGTCACCTGGCCGGAAATCTATGCCCTGCCACCGCGTGAGGGCGAATGTGAGATCATCGAAGCGGAGACCGCCGAGGAGGCGGCGGCCATTCTGGCCGACAGGCTGATCGCGGAAAAGGTGGTGTAGCCATGAGCGGTGTATGGGTCTGGGTTGAACAGCACGACGGACAGGCCGCCAGCGTTTCGTGGGAGGCGGTCGGGCTGGCCCGCACTCTGGCCGACGGGCTGGGCGAGCCGGTGACGGCCCTCGTCTTCGGGATGAACGCGGCGGCGCTCGCTCAGGAAGCCATCCAGCGCGGGGCGGATAACGCCCTCGTCTGCGAGGATGAGACGCTGGCCGCGTTCCGGCTTGAGCCTTACGCCTCGCTGCTCAGCGGGCTGGCGCAGGAGCGGCAGCCGGACGTGATCCTGGCCGGGGCCACAACGCGCGGCAGCGACATCATGGGCGCGGCGGCGGTGGACCTGAAGGCCGGATTGATCGCGGGGGCCGTCGGCGCGGAGCTGAGCGACGGGCGCATCGTGGCGACCGTGCCTGTCTACTCCGGCAAGCTCATGTCAAAGGTCACCATCCCGGAGGGCAGCCCTCAGATGCTCACCATCCGCAACCGCGCCTTCGCCGCTCTGGAGCCGGACGCAGGCCGCAGCGGTGAGGTCGAGACGGTGGCCCCCGTCCTCCCGGAAGATGAGATCATGAGCAAGGTCGTTGGCTTTGAGGCCGCCGAGGGCGAGATCAGCCTGACCGACGCGGCGATCATCGTCTCCGGCGGGCGGGGCGTCGGCGGGCCGGAGGGCTTCGAGCCGTTGCAGGAGCTATGCGACGTGCTCGGCGCGGCGCTGGGGGCCAGCCGTGCCGCCGTTGATGCGGGCTGGATATCGTATGAGCATCAGGTCGGGCAGACCGGTAAAACCGTCTCCCCCGATCTTTACATCGCCTGCGGGATCAGCGGCGCGGTGCAGCATCAGGCCGGTATGCGCACCAGCAAGGTGATCGTTGCCATTAACAAAGACCCCGAAGCGCCGATCTTCAAGCTGGCCCATTACGGCGTTGTGGACGACCTGTTCAAGGTGGTTCCGGCGCTGACTCAGGCGTTCCGGGAGCGCCTCGGTAAATAGTGCGTTCCTCTGAAAAAGCAAAACGGGGCAGGGGGGTATTCCCGCTGCCCCGTTTGAGTTTCTCCCGTTAGAAGAACAGCTTCGCGATCCGCAGAATTCCCTGGCTCCAGGGGACACGGTGCGAAACGCCGGTCTGGTTCTCGAACTGGTCGAGGTTGTCCAGATACCACTGGTAGTTTCGGATCAGCGCCTCCCGGTTCGAGTATTTGGGCGTGAAGCCCAGCACCCGCTCCGCCTTCTCAATGGAAACGAACGATTCCTTGTCCACTGTCTCATATACCCACTTATAGAGCGGGGAGAGACCGAGCGCTTCCAGAATGCGCAGTATGAAGATCGCCGGGCCAGCCGGAATCGAGATCACGCGCTTGCCATGTCCGGCGTAGTCGAGCACGGCCTGAAAATCGGTGCGGGGCGTGCCGAACTCCTTCGCGCCGATGTTGAACGTGTCGTTGGTGATCTCGCAGTCGAGCGTGGCGGCCAGATAGATCGCCTCGCACAGGTCTTCCACGTCGAGGTACTGGTACAGGTTGTCGCCTTTGCCGAGGATCGGCCAGTTGTGGCCCGTTCTGGCCCAGTCGTAGAGCATGGCGAATACCCCCAGCCGCTCCGGCCCGATGAAGGACTTGGGCCGCAGAATGGGGATGCACATCCCTTTTTCGCGATACTCCAGGCAGACTTCTTCGGCCTTCACTTTGGCCTCACCGTAAGGCCCGACGCCGTCCAGCCTGTCATCTTCGTAGAGGGGATGATGATCGGGGATGCCGTAGACGGCTGTCGAGGAGATGTGGATCACCCGATCCACCCTGTGCTCCAGCGCCGACTGAAGCACGGTGCGCGTCCCCTCGATGTCGGTCGAGAAGATGTCCTCCGGCTTGTAGAGGGGCAACGCCGCCGCAGCATGCACCACGATGTCAATCCCCTCCATCGCCCTGTCCACGTCCTCGCGGTTGCGGATGTCGCCGGTGATCACGGTCACCCGGTCGCGTTCTGGATAGTCGAACTCGGCGATGTCCAGCGACGTGACGGGATGGCCTTTTTCGAGCAGGTAGCGGATCAGGTTGATGCCCAGGAAACCGGCTCCGCCGGTGATCAGAAAAGCTTGTTTCTCTGCCATAAGCCTCGCGTAAGGCGGGCCTCGTGCGCCTGTTGATCCGCCGGGGCCCGCGCTCTCCTTTCTCGTGTCTGTCAGGATCAGTTAGTGGTTGCGGCGCAGGCCTCCTGCGCTCGGATCGGCTGCCGGGGCCTGCTTCAAACGGCCTTAAGTTTACCGCATCTGGGGCGGGGAGGGGTTACGATTCTGTGGCGGTGGGCCGGGGAAGGGCCGCCTGACCTCCCTGAGGATCGCTTCCAGCGCGGGGATCAGGTCCTGCGTGGTGTCCACCCTGATGTGCTGGTGAGCGATCCGCTCCTGCCGGGGAGCCAGCTTTTTGTATACCTCCCAGTCTGCCTCTGAGTCGCCGGGCGCTTTCGGAGCGCCTCGCCGCTCGGCCAGCCGCAGCCAGATCACCGGCTCCGGCGCGACGGTCAGCACCGTGATCGGGCGTGCCCCTGCGTCGAGCGCCAGCCTGCGCAGGCCGGCCCGCCGCCGTTCGCTCAGGTTCACCGCGTCGTAGACCACATCGCGCCGCTCGCGCAGCAGCCGCCACAGCAGGGCATCCACCGCCTCGTAGACGGTGCGGTTCTCGGCGGGGGAGTAGGTGGGGTTCTCGAACAGGGCGGCCCGCACCGGATCGCTCCCCACCAGCGTAAAGGGGGCCCGCTCACAGAGCAGGCGTGCCAGATGGGTTTTCCCGCTGCCCGGCAGGCCGGTCATGATGACCAGCGCCGGGGGACGGTGCGGCGGAACGGGTGGGGAGAGCGACAGCCCGGCGTAGAGTTTTTCGAGCGGGTCCGGGTCGGGGGACTGCCTCACTCGTAGCGTGCCTCCCAGGGACGCTCTTCCTCCTGACCTTTCAGCCAGCCGGTGCGCGTTGCGGTGTGGTGGTCAAACTGCGGGACGTAGGGTTTGATGTCCAGCAGGGGCGTGCCGTCCAGCACGTCCACGCCCCGGATATGCAGCGTTGCCCCCTCACGGCTTACCAGTTCGACGACCGAAAGGCCGATCGGGTTGGGGCGGGCCGGATGACGGGTGGCGAAAATCCCGTGTGGCGCATCGTCGAGGAAAGGCCGGACGGTGAGCGCCGGATGTTCTATCCGGTCGAACACATAGATCAGGATGAGATGTGAGAAGCCCTCGATGTCCTTCAGCCCTTCAGCGTAAGCCTCGAAGACCTCGACGCGCCCTTCGGCCTCTGAGCGGGCCGACTGGATCGGCATCCCCTCGCGCTCGGTGAAGGGTGAGCGGATCACGCCGATAGGCCTGAACACGAAAGGCCCGGCCATCGCGGCTACCTCCTCCGGCGGCCAAACAGGATCGCCAGCGTGCCGCCGATGAGAACAAGCGGGGCGCAGGCGATCATCACGAGCCCCGCCGTGAACGCGGCCCGTGCCCCGCTCTGGATGTGCTCGACCAGTTGAACGCGGTCCCCCGCGAAGAGCCGCTCCGGGATCAGGTCGCCGGTCGAGGCTTTGCGGCCCAGCACGGTGATCAGATCGCCGTCCCTGAAGCCGCGCGTCCGCACCGAGCCATCCGGCAGCGAGCGGTCGCCGTCTCTGGCGGAGAGCGGCCCCGGCCCCGTCGCCAGCGTTTCGTGCAGGTTCCCCGCAAAGGAGGGGTCGGCGTTCGGAACGGTGATGACCGTCCCGCCGCTTATGGCGATGGTGAGCGCCGGAGCGGCCTTCTCCTCCAGCCGCCACGCGCCCTTTGGTTCCTCACTTTCCGAGTCGGGGTCGGGTGGCTCTACCTCCCAGATTTCGCGGATGTAAGCCACCAGCCCGTCATCGGTGAGGGCCTGATTGCCCTGAAGCGTGCCCGTGATCAGCGCTTCCTCACCGGCGGGGAGGGCGGCGTAGGCTTCAGCGTCCAGTTGCGGCAGGTTGTTCACGCGCCGCCATTCCAGCGCCTGCCGGGGCGAGATGACAAAGGCCAGAAAGGCCCCGAAGCACAGGAGCAGGAAAGCGCCGACCCCCAGCCCGATAACCGCTCTGATCCGCTCCCGGAGGCCGTTCAGGAACCACATAAAGGTTCACTCCCTGAGTGGGTGATGGGGGATGTGCGGACCAGCCTCATCACCTGTTGACGCAAAACGCCGCCAGAGAAACGATGCTCCCCGGCGGCATGGGATGCCTGCGAAAGGGCCTGCACCGGTGACTCGGTCAGGCGAGGTGAGGGCCAAGCCGATCCAGCAGGCGCTTTTTGGGCATGTAGCCGGTGATGCGCTCAACGGCCTCACCGTCCTTGAACAGGATCAGGGTCGGGATGCCCATAATGCCGAAGGCCTGCATGGTGCTGGGGTTCTCGTCGGCGTCCAGCTTGGCGACCTTCAGCCTGCCATCGTACTCCTCGGCCAGTTCCTCGACGATGGGCGCGATCATCTTGCAGGGTGCGCACCACTCCGCCCAGAAATCCACCAGTACCGGCAGGTCTGAGTCGAGCACTTCGCTTTCAAACGTTTCGTCAGTCACAGCAATGGGTTTTGCCATTCCGTTGTACTCCTGAATGATAACCAGTCAGCGTGGGTTGGTGCATCCGGGGATATGCCCCCCAGATAGTACCATATCGGGGCGGGAGCCTGCCAGCATGTGAACGGTATCTGGTATCAACAGCGTTACAGTTCCCCGTGCGAATACCGCCTCTGCTTGCCCGGCGGGCGGGGGGTGGTATATAGTTGCGGTAGCAGTCAGGTATGGAGTATGAACGACACGTTCAAACGTCCCGGTCTCTGGAAGCGACTGCGCGCCTTTTATTTTCTCTGGCGGGGCAGGGTGTACCGTCACTACGGGATCGTGCGGGGTGACGGCCTCCAGTTTGTCCTGGCCGTGGAGAGATACGAGCGGGCGCTCTCTCTGAACCCGTTGCTGGAAGCGGCCTATCTGGAGCGTGGCGCGATCCTGTGGCGGGAGCTTGACAGGGCGGACGAGGCAGTCGCCGATCTCTCGGCGGCGCTGGTGCTCCGTCCCGGCTGGCCTGAAGCTCTCTTTTATCGGGGTCTGGCTTACCAGGCCGCCGGTAACTACCGGGCCGCCATGCAGGACCTGACGGCCTATCTCGCTTCTGACGATCGTTCGTGGCGGGATCACGCAGT
>DRKO01000136.1 GCA_011051745.1 Chloroflexota bacterium
AGTGGGAGAAATAGAAGACGCCCGCCGTCAGAGCGGTGAGGATCAGCGACGGCCCTTCGCCAAGGCGGCGGAGCAGACTGGGAACCAGTCCTCCCCATGTCAGCGCTGCCCCCAGCCAGACAGCCAGCGCCGCCGCAAACGACAGGATCAGGTGGAGAGCTTCTCCCAGACGGGCGGATAGAGCGGTGGAGAAACGTTTCGCAGCCCGAAACCAGCGCGTACCGCGCCCCTGCCTGATCGCCAGCCCGGTCAGCGTGATGGCGAGCACAATCAGCCCCCCCGCCAGCAAGTCACTCGCTGTCGTATCCACATGTGAGCCAACCGCAAAGCCAACCAGCGCCCACTGATCCCAGCCTCGCTCGGCCTCGATGTGAGCCAGATGCCGCTGGCCGATCTCCAGCCCCTCGATCAGGGGGAGCATCTCGATACGGGGTTTGTAATCCGGCGAGGTCAGCACCAGATATGCCCCCCGCTCATCGCGCGGCAGATCGGGCGAAGGCTGCCCGTCCACCTCAACATAGAGATAGGCCCGGTAGTGATCCCGCCGGGCGATCACGGCCAGACTATCGCCTGCGAAGGGAACATCAACCACACTGTCGCCCTGCTGACCGATATCCGCGCCCAGTTCGGAGAATTCCCACTCACCGCGGTACTCAAGCAGAGGCGAGGTAGCAGGATAGACTCCGGGCCACAGGGCCGTGTTGAACAGATCGGCCTGCGAGCGGATGGCGCTCACGGCGGGGGCAAGCTCGCCAGCCTGATCCCGAAGCGCAAACCCCCAGCGCGGATCGTCGAGCGATGATGTATCTGGCTGCCAGTTCTCCAGAATCAGCGCCCCCGCCCAGGGCCACTCAATGAGCGCTCGCCGATAGGCGGCCAGTGTCCGGGCGGCCTGAGTCTCAGGTGTTGTCTGCCCCCAGAGAGAGAGGTTCCCCTCCCAGCCGGGGGGTAGGGCGTTCCACCCGAAGTGACTGGCCCAGAGCGGTTTCCCTTGATCACCATGCCGCTCCATCTCCTCGCGCAGCAGGATGAAGCGCGAGAAGTTCAGCAGATTCAGATGGACACGCCGATCCTCCGGGCCAGTGTCGAAGCCATAAGGCTTACCAGCTACACCATCGAAGAACGGGGCCGCGCCATTTTCATAGAGAGCACGCAGGTAAAGCACATCGTTCAGGTTGTCTGGGCCTGTCTCGACGGTGGGAGCCAGCCCGGCTGTCAGCACCAGAGCCTCCGGATCGGCAGCGTGGATAGCCTGATAAGCAGCCTCCAGCAGTGCCGCATATTCAACAGCACTAGGCGGCTGCCCGCCCCATCCGGAGGCCAGATTCGGCTCATCCCAGATCTGATACACGTCAATTCGGTCGCCGTAGCGCCCGGCCAGCGAGCCCGCAAAAGAACGGATCGCGTCGAGATCATCGGGCGGGGCAGTCGGGTCTGGAGCAGCCCAGGCGGGGGAACGCCACAGGACGGCAACCAGTTTCAGATCGCGGGCGGTGGCCTCCTCTACGATCCGGTCGTAGGCTGACCAGTCATACCTGCCCGGCTCCGGCTCGATCTCATCCCAGGCAAACACCTGGCGCACCCACACGAACCCTGTATCAGTGATAAGGTCGAGGTTCTCGGCCAGCGCCACCGCATCGTACTGTGTCAGCTCTGCGTTAACGCCCAGAATCGGCGAGCGGGGCGGCAGATCGGGGGCCGGGAAGCCATCTAAAGTCCCACGCAGGCGGATCTGTCGCCGGGTGATGACGGCCCCCGCTCCCAGAACGCTCAGCAAAGCTCCTATCAAGAGCAGGGCCACGATCAGGCGGGATGAACGCTGCCCCGTCATGGCCTCCACCGCGGGTTGCTGCTCAGCCCATCCCCGGTCAATTGCTGGGCCAGGCCGGTGACTACATCCACCAGATACAGGTTCTTCTGGTGGATCAGCGCGATCTGCCTCCCATCCGGCGACCAGGCGAAAACCTGAGGTTGCAGGCCGGGCTCGTCCTCCGGCGGAAACACCACGCGCTGGTTGCTCCCATCTCGATCCATCACGACGAGCCGGTAGCGGCTCACGACGCTGTCCAGCGGATCAATGGCCTGAAGATAGGCGATTGAGACATCGAATGTCGGCTCGTCCGAAGTGCGAGCAGGCGAGAACTGGGGATTGGCCCACATCCCGACCAGATCAACCAGATCAAGCCCGTATCCCTGATAGGGGTTCAGGATACTCAGGTTGAAAACGGGGCTGTCCTCCGGCGCTTCTGACCCCAGAGGCGGGCCGTGAGTCATCGTTGCGATCAGTTGGCCGTCCGGCGACCAGGCCAGGGTGGGAACCCAGACGAAATCGTAAGCGTTGCGCGGGGCAAAACTGACCAGTACCTCACGGGCGTACGAGTCCGGTAGCAGTGTCGGGCCTGCCGGAGTAGGGGAAGAGTCGGCTTCGCCCTCTTCCTCCTCATAGACCGGTCTCAGGACGCCCACCGCGTCGGGCTGTGCCCAGGCAAGCGTGATGCCGTCCGGGGAGAGAGCGAAGAGCGTCCCGTACCAGCCATACACCCCGCCGCTGGAGGGCTCCAGCAGGAGCTTCCGCTGGACGGCTGCGCCGTTGACGCTGAGCTGGGCACGCCAGAGATCGTTATTGGCCTGCCAGCCAGGGAAGCTGGGGCGCGGCTCCGCCGTCGAGTAGATGATCGTCCGTTCAGCGCCGGGGACCCAGGCAGCGTACAGAATGTTGAAAAGGTCGAGGCGGATCGGCTTGCTCTCCGGATCGGTCGTGTCGAAGATCACCCAGAGGGCGTTGAACGGCTCATTATCTCCGGCGCTCTCGGTAGGCGGTACAGCAGTCACCAGGCCACCGCTCTCGGCCGAGGCTTCGGTCAGCGTGCGGGTGAAGAGCAATTGTCTGCCATCCGGCGAAAGCTCAAACACCCGACCATCCACCCCGCCGTCGAGCGTCAGAGGGCGGCGGTTGGCGCTGTTCTGGCGCATGATCCAGGCGTTGCCGCCGGAGATGTAGGCCAGCGTACCGTTCACGGTCACGGTTGGCAGCTCGCCCTGGCTCCCGATCATCACCACCTCGTCCTGCGGAGGGGTGATCAGCACGCGCCGTATCTCGCTACGTGCGACCTCGACCCCGTCCTCGTAGGTGATGCGATAGGTCACCTCGGCAACGCCGTTCACCCCGGCCTGAAGCAGACGGGTTTCACCCGCTGGAAGGCCATCATTGAGCGTTGTCCGGCGCTCAAAGGGGATGCTCTCCTCAACGACGACCGTTTCCTCGACGACGCGTACGATGGTGATCGTCATCCCGTCCGTGATGCGGCTGTAACCGGGAGGGTTGACCCGATCCAGTTCGCCGAGCGTCACTCCGGCACGGCGCAATACATCGTTGACGGTGACGGCATCGGTGACGGTCATCACGCGGCTGGTCCCATCAACGACGATGGTCACGGTCAGCCCGTCTGCACCAGACGACCGACAGGCCGTCACCAGGAACAGAGGGACAAAGATCAACGCCAGAACCAGAGGAAGGACGCGGATTCGCATGCGCGGAATTTAACACGCCCCCTGAGCAATGGCAAGGCAACCCGAAAACGGGCAAGCCAGA
>DRKO01000137.1 GCA_011051745.1 Chloroflexota bacterium
GCTCCGCTCCACCTGCGCGTGCCGGGGGATTTCTCATCGGCGGCTTTCCTGATCGTGGCAGCCGCCCTGCTGGATGGCTCGGACGTGCGGATCACGGGTGTGGGGCTGAACCCGACCCGTACCGGCCTGCTGGATGCGCTCCGCCGCATGGGAGCGCGGATCGAGATCGAGGAGAGGGTAGAGCAGGGCGGCGAACCGGTCGGGACGGTGCGGGTGCGGGGTGGGCCGCTGCGGGCGACGACGATCCGGGGGGAAGAGGTCGTGCGGGCGATTGACGAGCTGCCCGTGCTGGCCGTCGCGGCGACGCAGGCCGAAGGCGAAACCGTCATCGCCGACGCCGCCGAACTGCGCGTGAAAGAAGTGGACCGCATCGCTTTGCTCGCTGCGGCGTTACGCCAGATGGGGGCCGGGATCGAAGAGCGGCCCGACGGGATGATCATTCAGGGGCCGTCGCGGTTGCGCGGCGCGGGCGTCTCCAGCCGGGGCGATCACCGGCTGGGGATGGCGCTGGCGGTGGCCGGGCTGGTGGCCGAAGGCGAAACACACGTGCGCGAGGCGGAGTGCATCGCCGACTCGTTTCCGGGCTTCGCGCGGGCGATGGCCGATCTGGGGGCGGAGATCGGGTGATGACGGAGCGCGTCGGATTGCTGGGCTGGCCGGTGGAGCACAGCGTCTCCCCGCCGATGCACAGCGCGGCGTTTGCGGCGCTGGGGCTGGACTGGCGCTACGATCTCCTGCCGGTTCCGCCGGAGGAGCTGGAGGATCGGCTTCCGGCGCTGATCGCGGAGGGGTATCGCGGCTTCAACGTCACCGTGCCGCACAAAAACGCGATCCTCTCGGTCGGCGGGGTGCGCTTCCGGGTGGACGACGCGGTGATGGAGATCGGCGCGACCAACACGCTGACCGTCGAGGCGGACGGGTGGGTCCATGCCACCAATACGGACTGGCAGGGCTTCGCCGACGACCTGCGGGCGCACGGGGTTGAGGTGGCGGGGCGGCGCTGCCTGATCCTCGGCACGGGCGGCTCGGCGCGGGCGGTGGCCCACGCGCTCCGGCGGATGGACGCAGGACGGGTGACGTTCGTCAGCCGCCGACCGGGGTGGCTGGCCCGCCGCACGATCCCTTACGGGAAGCTGGGGCGCGTGGCCCCGACGGTTGATCTGATCGTCAACTGCACGCCGGTGGGGATGTCGCCCCACGTGGACGCCTCCCCCTGGCCGGAGGATGTCCCTCTGCCGGAGGATGCGGTACTCTACGACCTGATTTACAATCCACCCGTTACCCGGCTGATCGCTCAGGCACGCGCCGCCGGATTGCAGACCATCGGCGGGCTGGGGATGCTGGTCCGGCAGGGGGCGCTCGCGTTCGAGCGCTGGACCGGTCTCCGGCCACCGCTGGAGGTGATGGAGCAGGCCGCCCGGCAGGCGCTGGAGCGAACCTGAGGATCGCCCGGATCACAGCCCCGGAAGCGCGGACCACAGACAGGAGAAAGGAAGAGGATGGAGACCACAGCGACCGCCGCCAACGTCATCGAGGAACTGCGCTGGCGTGGCCTGATCCACGACATCTCGGAAGGGGCGGAAGAAGCCCTGATCCGGGAGAAGGTCACGGCCTACATCGGCTTTGACCCGACGGCGGACAGTCTGCACGTCGGCTCGCTGCTGCCGATCATGGTGCTGGTGCACCTTCAGCGGCACGGCCACACGCCGATCGCGTTGCTCGGCGGCGGCACAGGCATGATCGGCGACCCCAGCGGCAAGACGAAGGAGCGGCAACTCCTCTCGGAAGAGGAACTGGCCCATAATCTGGAGTGCATCCGCGAGCAACTGGCACGCTTCCTCGACTTCGACCGGGAGGGCAACGCCGCCCTGATGCTGAACAACGCCGACTGGCTCAGGCCGCTGACGCTGATAGACTTCCTGCGCGACATCGGCAAGCACTTCACCGTTAACTATATGATGGCGAAAGAGTCCGTCCGGCAACGGCTGGAGAGCGAGGACGGCATCTCCTTCACCGAGTTCAGCTACATGTTGCTTCAGGCCTACGACTTCCTGCGGCTGTATCTGGATCGGGGATGCACCTTCCAGATGGGCGGCAGCGACCAGTGGGGCAACATCACGGCGGGCATCGAACTGATCCGGCGGATGGCAGGCGGCCAGGCCTACGGGCTGACGGTCCCGCTGGTGACCACCGCCAGCGGCGTGAAGTTCGGCAAGACGGAGGCGGGCAACGTGTGGCTCGATCCGGCCCGCACCTCGCCCTTCCGCTTCTACCAGTTCTGGCTGAACACAGCCGATGAGGACGTGATCCGCTATCTGAAGTTCTTCACCCTGCTGGGGCCGGAGGAGATCGCCGGGCTGGAGGAGGCGGTCGCGGCGCGGCCCGAACGGCGCGAGGCCCAGCGACGGCTGGCGCAGGAAGTCACCCGCATGGTGCACGGCGAGGAGGCGCTCGCGCGGGCGGAGCAGGCCACCGGGGTGCTGTTCGGCGGGGACGTGGCCGGACTGAGCGCGGCGGAATTGCTCGACATCTTCGCCGACGTTCCTTCCAGCACGGTGGCGAAAGAAGACCTCTCCGGCGAGGGGATGCCGGTCGTTGATCTGGCCCTTCTGTGCGGGCTGGAAAGCTCGAAGAAGCGGGTTCGCAACCTGATCGAAGGGGGCGGCGTCTACGTGAACAACCGGCGGGTCGAAGGGCTGGAGCGGCGGATCACGCTGGAGGATGCGGTCGAAGGCCGGGTGGTCGTGCTGCGCAAGGGTAAGA
>DRKO01000138.1 GCA_011051745.1 Chloroflexota bacterium
AAGCTCATCGAGCAGGGCGTCAAGTTCGGGGTCCCTGTGCCCCCGGCGCAGATGCCCGGCCAGATACTCAGCCTCGGCCTCGCGCTCCTCGGCCAGTTTGCGGTCGTACCATTTGCGATGATGCAGATAGGCATACAGCGCGCTGACCTTGCCATCAAACATCGAGAAGAACGCCTGCCGTTCCTCCGGCATGATGGCGCCCATGTACACATGGATGATCACGCCGGCGAAAACCGTCCCGACGGCCAGAAAGTGCAGCGGCATCGCCCACTGCACCAGCCACCTCAACTGAAGCGGGATCACCTCGGAGTAGGTCATCGTCAGGCCGGTGGCGCCGATCACGAGCGTTCCCAGGATGACGACGTACATATAGAGCTTCTGCCCGGCGTTGTAGGCATCCTGAGGGGGCATCTCGACTTCAAAGCCGAGCATGTCAAGCGGCTTTTTCTTCAGCCACTCGATATCGTCTCTGTCCAGCAACATCCGCGTCGCGGCGAAGGGGACAAAGTACCTGCGGAAGCCAAAAACCACGTTGAAGCCGAGGACAAAAAGCCATATCTGCCCCCAGATTTCGTGAGACTTGATCAGCAGCGCGAGGTCGCCGAAGATGTTGCGCATGAGGGTCGTCCACTCGACCGGCATAAAGGGCAACCGTTTCCCGGCCAGAATGCCCAGGCCAGTCGGGAGCAGCAGCGCCCAGCTCAGGGCATTGAACCAGTGCGTCAGGATGTTGGCGACGTAGTGCTTGGTGATCTTCTTCTCTTTCAGCCGCTTGCGCTCGGCCAGAGAGAGTTCATAACTGTGTGACATCTCTTTTCTCCGTCACATCTCGTCAAACTCGCGCTCACCCTTGATGAGCTGCATGATAAACGCGCCCATCTGCCCCGCGAAGGCCAGCGCGATCGCCGCCTTGACGAAGGGGATGGCCGCTTTCTGCCAGAAGGCCTCCGCGCTCGGCTGCGAGACGGGAGTCGGCATGACCGTAGCCGGATTCAGCGGTTCTTCCAGATAGAAGACCATCGGGCCGGTATCCACCTGATCGGTGATCAGGCGATGCACCCGCCGCCCCCTGATGGCCTTGCTGACCTCGCTCTCCGGATCGTTGATGTCGCCGAACATCCGCGCCCCGCCGATGCAGGTCGCCACACAGGCGGGGAGTTCACCCCGATCCACCCGTGTGAAGCAACCGGAGCACTTATCCGCCTTGCCCGTCTCCGAGTTGATGAAGCGCACATGATAGGGGCAGGCTTCTACACAGAAGCCACACCCGATGCAGGCCTCTTCATCAATCAAGACCAGCCCGTCTTCCCGCTGGAAGGTCGCGCCGGTCGGGCAGGCCTCCACACACCAGGGGTTCTCGCAATGCTGGCACTGGAAGGGGATAAACTGGCGTTCGAGATTCGGGAACTCGCCCAGCACGCCACTGTCCCGTACCCAGATGCGAGTCTGCCCCAGCGGGGTTTCCCACTCGGCCCGGCAGGCTACCAGACAGGCCCGACAGTCAATGCAGCGCCGGGGATCGATCACGAAGGCATAGCGGGGAGTATAGTTATCAGCCATGGCTCACCTCCGGGGCCGGAATGACGCTCTCCCTCGGAGCCGGTTCGACGGTCACAAACGTCTCTGTCAGCGCCTGCCCACCGCTGATCGGGTCGGTATGCGTCAGGTGAAGGTCACTGCTGCTGGCTCCTTCTCCGTAAGCAGTGGTCAACCCCTTACTGATGTGCCCGAAGCCCGGAGCCATGTACACACAATCGGGCCGGATGCCCTCCGTCACCCAGACTTCGATGCGCACCTCGCCGACCTCGCTCCGCACGATCACCTCATCCCCGTTGCTGATCCCCCGCTCGGCGGCAGCGTCGGGGTGAATCCAGAGCCTGTTTTTCGGGTATACCTCGTGCAGGTAGAGATTGTTCTGCGTGGCAAACTGAGTGTGCTGGCCCACTTTGCCGGTCAGCAGGTAGAACTGCCCCGGCGGCGGGGCGGGCGGCTCCTCCCAGACGGGAACCGCCGGGAAGCCCGCGTTGCGGAGCGTCTCGCTGGCGAGCTCGACCTTGCCGCTCGGCGTGTTCCAGACATAGCTTGGCTCCAGATCGGGCCGCTCGACCTCGATATATCCCACCTGCCGGATCGTCTCCAGGTCTACGCCCAGCGGCTCAAGCTGCTGGCGGATGTAGTCTTCCTCATCTTCGTACTGGAAGTACTCCCCCAGCCCCAGACGCTCGCCAAGTTGCTTGTAGATCCAGAGCGCCGACTTCGCCTCGCCAAGCGGCTCAATGACCGGCTGGCGGATGAAAACGCGGTTGCCTGCAACGTGGAGCGGGTCGTAACGCTCAAGATAGGTGGCCTCCGGCAGGATGTAGTCGGCGTACCAGCCGGTATCGTTGACGAAGATGTCTATCACGACGATCAGGTCAAGCCTGTTGAACGCCTCGACGGTCTTCTGCCGCTCAGGAATGCTCATCGCCGGATTCTGGCGGCTGATAAACCAGCCGTGCGCCTGATAAGGCTCACCGGTCAGAATATTGTCCCGTAGCTCCTGAAAGACCCCCAGCTTGAGCGGCACGACGGGGTACTTCCAGGGGACGCCGTCCAGACGCGGCGCACGCACGCGGGGGTAGGGCGGCTGAGGCGGCGCACCCAGGCCAACATCCGGCTCTGGAGCGGCCAGACGACAGACACCCGGCTGATGGCAGACGCCCATCAGCGCGTTCAGGATCGTGATCGCCCGCTCGGTGTGGAAGCTGTTGCGGAAGTTTGAGGTGCGCCAGCCGGGATGAGCGAAGCTCTCCGGCTTGGCGGCGGAGAAGTCACGGGCGATGCGCCGGATCGTGTCCGCCGGTATTTCGGTGATCGAGGCGGCCCACTCTGGAGTGTAGGGCTGGATCGTCTCTTCCAACTCCTCAAAGCCAACCGTGTGCTGGCTTACAAAATCGGCGTTGTAAAGCCCCTCGTTCACGATGACATTGAGCAGCGCCAGATGAAACGCCAGATCAGTGCCGGGGCGGATGGGGAGCCACTCGCTGGCTTTGCTGGCCGTCTTGGTGTAGCGCGGGTCCAGATAGACCACATGCGCGCCGTCCATGATGGCCTGCATCAGGGCCTTCGTCTCATTGGTCGAGATGGCTTCCATCAGGTTGCGCCCGGTCAGGATGATGTACTTGATGCCCTCATATTTCCGCTCCGGCTCCTCGATGCCGAAGGTCGTCAGGTGGGCAGACACCATCGCGTTGAAGCACAGGCTACGCTGTGTCCCGTAGTTCGGGGAGCCGTAGGCGTTGAGCAGATTCTCGAAGAGCGGCTGGCTGAGGTTGTGCGTGCTGCTGAAGATCATCGCCTCCGGGCCGTACTGCTCCTTGATGGCGAGCATCCTCTCCGCGATCTCATCCAGCGCCTGCTCCCAGCTAATTCGGACGAAGCGCCCGCTTCCCCGCTCCCCCACCCGTTTGAGGGGGAACGGCAGGCGGTCGGGGTCGTAGGTCATCATGAACCCGCTCTGGCCGCGTGCGCAGAGATTCCCCTGCGAGTGGAGGTGATCGGGGTTGCCTTCCAGCTTGTAAATGCGCCCATCGCGCACTTTGGCCCGCACCCCGCAGCGCCAGACGCACATCTCGCACATTGTCGGCACGACGTAATCGCTGTTTGGCCCCGGCAGGTGCGGCCTCCGGATCGACTCAGCGCGTGCAGGCCTGGCCGTGGCAGCGTAGACCGCGCCAGTACCGGCCATCGCAGCGATGCGCATGAAGTCGCGCCGGGTCAGGCGGGGTTTGCCCGGTAACGAGGTCTGGTAATCGCTCATAAGCTATTCCTCGGTAAATCCCAGCCGATCAGTCAGCACTGGCTTCCTCGCTCTGAGCCAGGCGATCTTTGCGGCGTGCATCCGTCCGATCAATGACATACAGCATCAACAGGAACATCAGGGCGAAGACCGCCACCGACAGCCCGGCACTGACGTTGAGCAGATCGGGCAGTGGAACGGCCCCGAAATTCAGCAGGTCTTTTAGCTGGGGCATAAAGCTACGGTACGTCAGCCCGAAGAGCACCGCACCGGTCAGGAAGCCCAGCGAACCGGGGATCAGATAGTCCAGGTGTCCTCTGCCGCCACCGGCGACACAGGTCCCCGGTCAAAATCCCGCCGCGGCCATACCCACGCCAAACAGTATGCCGCCCAGAAAATTGCCCGCGATGTAGGTATTCACCGTGCCGGTCAGGTCAAGCAGACCCAGCCCTTTGAGCGCCCAGATGCCGATC
>DRKO01000139.1 GCA_011051745.1 Chloroflexota bacterium
CAGAAACTCCTGCATCCCGCGCAGTTGCCACGCGATCTCGAACACCGAGCCGATCCGGAAGCGGATGTGATATGCCTCGTGCCGATCCAGTTGCTCGATGATCCCCGGTATGGGGCTGAAGTCCCACCAGTCCGGCTCCGGCCAGGGGTGGCTTTTGAGGTCTTCGACCGATGCGGCGTCCTTCAGCGGCCACGAGGCAAACTCCTCATACGCGCCGGAAGGGTTCTCCACAATGCGGATGTGGTGTCCCCAGATGTCGTAGAAATCGCCTTCCGGCGTGCGCTGCCGCCACATGCGATTGGGCGTCGAGCGGCTGAGGGCGTCCCACCAGTCCACCTCTGCCTCCGGCCTGAGGATCGACTCCGGCGGCTGGCAGAACTGATCGTAGGAGATCACCCGGCAATCCACCTCAAAGTGCCGCAGGATGGCTTCCCAGACCGGATCGAAATACTCGGACTCGCCCACCGCGTCGGCGTCCGGCTGGAGCCGTTCGACCAGCCGCCGCCATATCTCCGGCGTGGCGAGGAAATCAACCGGTACGCGGTCCGGCTCCTCGTGTCGCAGGGCGGTTTTCACACGTTCGCGCGGGCTGATGGGTTTCTCTGCTGATGTCATCATTGAGTCTCACTCTCCCCGGTGATATGTGCTCAGGCGTATGTCCCGGCGTACAGCTTATCAACCATCTCACGGGTTCCCAGCGCCGGGATCACGCCCAGCTTCGTACAGGCCAGCGCCCCCGCGCAGGTGGCGTACTTCACCGCCTCGATCAGGTCCCGCCCCTCGGCCAGCGCGACCGCCAGCCCGGAGTTAAAGGCGTCGCCCGCGCCGGTCGTGTCCACCACCTCGACCGGGACGCCGGGAACCTCCACAAATGTATCGTCCGTCATGACGAGCGCCCCCCGCTCGCCCATCGTGACGATCAGGTTGCCGACCCCGCGATCCCGCAACTCCCGCGCCAGTTCGACGGTCGGCGTCGGATCGTCGGGGGGCAGCCCCAGCAGGACGCGCACTTCCGTTTCGTTCGGGGTCAGGTAATCCACGTTCCCCAGCACCTCGCTTCCCAGCGGGGTGGCCGGGGCCGGGTTCAGGATGGTACGGACGCCGTGCTTCCGGCCCAGTTCCATCGCCCGCGCCGCCGCCTCGACGGGCAGCTCCAGCACCGACATCACCACATCGCTCCGCGCGATCTGTTCCTCCACCCGGTCCACAAACGCGGCGTCCATGAGCTTATTCGCGCCCATGTCGAGGATGATCCCGTTCTCCCCCGCCTCGTTCAGGATAATGAACCCGACGCCGGTCGCCAGCTTATCCGTCTTCGTCAGATACGTGGTGTCAACGCCCTCGCTGGCGTACAGTTCGACGGCGATCTCGCCCAGCTTATCGTCGCCGATGATGCCCGCGAAGTACGATCTCGCGCCCAGTCGTGCCGTCCCGACCGCCTGATTCGACCCTTTCCCGCCCGGCCCCATGTCGAAATCAGACCCGATCAGCGTCTCGCCAAAGACCGGCATCCGGCTTGTGCGAAGGGTCATCCCCACCGCGAAGCTTCCCACAACGGTAATCACAGGTTTTGACATCGGCTGCTCCTCAGGTAGTTGATGGATGCTGTATGCTGTATATGTGCCCGCAGAGGCCTGCCACGCCGTATTATAACCCGCTCCCGCCCCGCTACTCGATCAGCCTGCTCAGGCTGTCCTTGTCGGTCAGGACAAACTCGGTTCGGGTGATCTTGATCAGGCCCTCGCTCGCGAAGCGGTACAGGATGCGGCAGACCTGCTCGCGCGTCGTTCCCACCATCGCCGCCATCTCGTCCAGCGTCAGATCGCGGGCCACCGGCGTATTGGCCGAATCCCCGAACCGCTCAATGATGAAGCGGGCCAGGCGGACGGCGACCGGTCGGAACGCCAGCCCCTCGACGATCTCGCTGGCCTGCTGCATACGGACGACCATCAGGCGGCACAGTTCCCACAGAGCCGGGCCGTTCTTCAGGAGCACCGGCAACAGGCTTTCCCGATCCCACAGATAAACGCGGCTGGCCCGTCGGGCCTCGATGGTCACCGGCATGGAGGCCCCGTCGTTAAAGAACGCCGGTCCCCAGAAGACATCCCCCGGCTCCAGCGTCAGCACGATCAACCGCCGCCCCCCGCTGGATTCTTTCACCGCGTTAAGCGTGCCCTCCCCCACCACCAGGAGATACGGCCATATGTCGCCGTAAAGCGCGATCAACTCGCCCTTCTGAAACTCCCGTCGGCGGGCAACGCGGGCCACTTCGTCTCGCTGCTTCTCGCTCAGCAGGGAGAAAAGCGGGGTACGCGCAACAGGTTCCGGCAAGCCGTTCATCTCTGGCCGATCTCCTTCAGGCAGGGGCTTTCCACTCCGGGGTTATGATCTTCCATCTATTGTACTTATTCCCCCGCTTTCTGCGAAGACCCCCTCGACCTGAGGACGGGGTTTTTTACCGGCTCCCGCCCTCCGTTACCGGCCCTTCGCCATCCCGCCGTCAGGCGATTTGCGTAAACGCAAAGACAGCGGCGCAGGAATATGAGATAAATTTCACAGAAGGGAAGCCCGTAATCCCGTTGACAGGCATTATGGTGGCTGCTGCCGCCGCGTGATCTCACTTTTCAGCCAGGACTGGAGAAAGACAGATGAAGGAGACATCACAAACCGCCAGATTGATCCTCACCATACTGGCCGTCGTCATCGGCCTGTTCCTGCTCATCGGCGAGCCGATCCTCGTCCAGCGGTCGCTCGACCCGGTGCTGCGCCGCCTGATGGTGGTGGTCGAAGAGCGCCCGCAGTTCCTCAGCGGGATCACGCTCTTTACGCTCTTCTTCCCCCTGTGGCGTGCGTTCGGCTTTGTGGCAGGTGTCACCCTGCTGGCCTGTGCGCCCGCCATCTATAAGGGGGAGGAGTGGACATGGCCGGTGACCCTCACCGCCTACGCCATGCCCTCCATCGGTGGCATGTTCATGTTCCTGCCCTACGTGAGCTGGGTTGAGGATTCCTTCCCCATCCCCATGATCATCTCGTGGGTGGGGCTGGTCGGCTTCTGGGGAACCCTGTTGCTCAGGAAGTCGGACAAGATGCAGAAGCTGGTTGATATGCTGGTCTTCACGTTCATCGGGATGCTGGCTACCCACAGCTTCGTGATCGGCATCGGCGCCGCGCGGCAGTTGATGACCCGCCCCGGCAAGCCGCTCTATGAGGGGCTTGAATGGTGGATACTGACCATGACGGGCGATATTGACTGGATCGGCGTCGTGATGCTGATCGTTTCCATCCCCCTGCTGGCGATGCGCAAGAAGTCCGGCTGGTGGCTGGCGCTGATCGGCGCCCTCTCCATTCTGGCGATTGACGCCCCCGCCCAGATCATCCGCACCAAGACCCTTGACTACCTGTACGGCTCGCTGCTCGCCATCGGGTTGATCATCCTCCTGATGATCCCGCCTTTCAAGGAGCGGCTGATCGCGGGGGAAGGTTCCGGGGCCGACCAGCCACAGGCTCAACCTTCCG
>DRKO01000140.1 GCA_011051745.1 Chloroflexota bacterium
ATATCGCAGGCTGCGATCCAGACGTGATAGCTTGCGCAGGCGATACACAAAGCCCGGTAGAGGGAGATAGTGTACCTGCATGCCCTCGAAATCCACATCGGCGCGGGCTGCGCGGGAGTATACCAGTACGTGTACATCGTGCCCTTGCGATACCAGCCCCCTGGCCCACCGATAGACGTAAAAGCCGGGGCCCCCTTTATAAGTCTCAGGTGTCACAAACTGTGGAGTGACAAAGCCTATATGCATGGTGTGATCTGCCCGACGAGTATATGTTCTCAGGAATCCCCTGAAGAGCCTGTATCTGTCTCCCCGCTGGCAGTAATGTGTCTCACCGCGCCTTCTGACCTTACTGGCAACAGCTCAGATTTGGATTATCATTATAGCCCCGAACGTCCTGGGAAGCCCTCAGGCTCTCGAAGAGCGGGTCAGGGCTCTAGATACGCAGAGCTTTCCCACGTCTGTGTCGCACACGGAGTGATTACGGATGACATCCGGGCTATTATCAAATGTAAAACGTTCCCTGAGGCTATCAATTCGCCGCAACTTTATCCGTGCCCTTGAGCGCAGTGGCCTTCTCTGGAAGTCTCCCTACCGGACGTTCGGGCGCGGGGAGCGGGAGCGATTCGTCGTCCTGATGTATCATCGCATCAGTGCCTCCCAGACCCCGGACTTCCTTCCCTCGCCGCTGACCTGCCCGCTCTCAAAGTTTCTGGAACACCTGGCCGTACTGAAACAGCATTTCTCCGTCCTCGCTCTTGACGAGGTCCGGGAGATTCTCCGCTCCGGGCGTGAACTGCCACCCCGGACAGTCGTCCTGACGTTCGATGATAGCTGGTTCGACAATCTGGAGTTCGCCGCCCGGCCCCTCGCCGAGGCCGGACTTCCGGGGACTTTCTTCATCCCCTCCGCCGATATAGACCGTGAAGACCTGCACCCCGATCATCGTTTCTACTTTCTATCCCGCCGCGTCCCCGCCGATCGCTTCAGGGAGGTGTTGCAGTCCATGATACCCCGATCAGCGGCGAGCACGCCTCCCCCTGATCACATCTTCCCTCTGCGCCGCTGGCTGGAAGCCTCGCTGGGGTACGTGCTGGTCTCTCCGCAGGGGAGCAACTTCCTGGACGCTTTGGAACGCGAACTCGGTGCTCCACCCACCGATGGGATGGGCAGGAGTATCTACATGACCTCCGAGCAGGTCCGCAGCCTGTCGGACTTCGGCGTCCGTGTCGGGAACCACACCGCTCATCACTGGCAGCTATCCAGTCTGGACGAGGCGGGCCAGCGGAAGGAACTGGCTGACGCGCAGGAGGCGCTTGCCGCCCTCGTTGGGAAGCCCATCACAACGCTCGCCTACCCCTATGGAGAGCCGCAGGACTACAACGAAACCTCCGTCCGCGTCTCAAGAGAACTGGGGTTTTGCTGCGCCTGCACGGCGGTTCCGGGATACAACGACGCCAGCACAGACCCTCTGCTCCTGCACCGGATCAACCCTACATGGGATCGGGGCCGGGAGCTGGTTTACCGCCTCCTCTGGGGTTCCCGCCCGCTGTAATAGAGACCGGGCCCGCCAGCCCACCCTGAACCGCCTGCCTCTGCCGGAAATGTGCTCTATACCACTGCTGGAGTACGACAAGAGTCCACAGCCCCCACTTGTGATTTCGCTCCCCCCTCAAGTGCTCTTCCCAGTAGCGTCTTAGAGCATCGCGATCCCACAGACCCGCCGGATACAGCTCGCCGGTGAACAGGGTTTCTTCAACCAGGGGGCGCAGTTCATGGCGGAACCACTCTCCCAGCGGCACGGCAAAGCCCCGCTTGGGCCTGGGAATGCTCTCGGCAGGGACGTAGCGTTCAAGCACCTTTCGTAACACGGCCTTGCGAGTTCCGTTTTCCATCGCGTCAAAGGGGTTCATCCGCAGGCTAACGTCGATCACCTCCCGATCAAGCAACGGGACGCGGACTTCAAGACTATGATGCATCGAGGCCATGTCCACCTTCTTCAGGCCCCGCTGGAGCTGTCCGTAGAACTCAACCCAGCGCGAATAGTTCGCAAGGTGGCGCAACCCCCGGTAGCCCTCGAAACGATAAAGGGCGAAGTCTGCTGGCAGGGGAGCCAGATCAGGAGCAAGCATCTTCAGGTGGCTGTCCTTCATACGGGTATTGACGTCGAAGTAATAATCGCCCACCGTCCGGAAGACGATTGCGCTTGAGCGCTCCGCCAGAAGCCCATACTTACCCGCGCCGTAAAGACCAACTCGCACAATCCAGGGCCAGCGAAAATCCGTGCCGCTGCGCAGCAACGAGAGAGGACGCTCATATCCCCAGAAAAGCTCATCCCCCCCGTCCCCGCTGAGCGCGACTGTTAACTCGGTTCGGGCCACCCGGCTGATGAGCATCGTCGGCATGATTGAGTAATCGCCAAAAGGCTCCGGCTGCGCCGCGATTGCCTCCGCAACCATCGCCGTGAGGTCCAGATCGGTGAAGGTGTGCAACCGGTGATCCACATCCAGATAGGCCGCATAGGCGGCGGCGGCCCCGGACTCGTCCTGCCACCAGCCGGGCACGCCGACTGTGAACGCCTTGAGGCTTGAGTCGGTCTGCTCCCGCGCGATCGCTGTTACGAGGGGCGAGTCAACCCCGCCGGAGAGGAAGACGCCCAGGGGCACATCGGCGATGCGCTGGCGACGCACGGCGTTATCCAGTGCAGCATGCAGCGCCTCGACCGCCTCATCGCGGGTCAGCGCCGGTTCGGGGTCACGCGGTAGCGTCCACCACGCGCGTTTGACGATCGTCCCGTCTGCCCGCGCGATCAGGTAGTGACCGGGTTCCAGTTGAAATGTGTTCTCCAGTAACCCGTAGGGTGGGGGGATATGATGCAAACGCAGGTAGAGGTGTAACACATCCTGCCGGATGTCGCCCGGCTCCCCCCAGGGGGTGTGCAGCAGGCAATTATACTGTGACGCAAAGGCGATCCCTCTGCCCTGGGGATGCAAAAAATAATAGAGGGGCTTGATGCCCGCGTGGTCGCGTGCCAGCAATAGCTCACGCTCAGCAGGTCTGTACCACGCGATGGCAAACATGCCATTAAAGCGATCCAGCGCTTCGACACCCCACAGGTTCAGCGCCTCCAGGACAACCTCTGTATCGGAGGTAGAACGGAACCGGAGGCCATGCCCTTCAAGCTCCTCGCGCAGTTCGAGGAAGTTGTACAACTCGCCGTTGAAGACGATCACCGAGCGCCCATCGTGAGACACCATCGGCTGGGCTCCTGCCGGTGAGAGGTCAAGGATGGCAAGCCGCCGGAACCCAAGCCGCAGGTGGCCTTCAGGGTCGACCCAGAAACCACCGTCGTCAGGCCCGCGTCGGAACATTAACTCTGTCATGCGCTCCACCGCCAGGCCGAAATCCTCGTGACGGGCCGCCTCATCCGTTGTGAAAATGCCGCAGATGCCACACATTGCAGATATTCGTCTTTCAATAAACCAGCGTCACACTAGACAGGCACATCCCTGATGACGAACTTACGTTTTCCGGCGGGGGTTAAAGGAATCTCGTCCACCAGTTCGATCTCGATCTCCATATCAGCCGCTCCGCGCTCTTTGAGTATCCGAACGATCTCCGCCCCCACCGCGTCGGTATATCCCTCCGCCGGAACGATGCGCAGTATCATTGCGTCCGGCTTATGCTGCACTACCTGAAAAGATTCTACTTCTAGAAAGTACTCGATAATTCCGGTAAAAAAGTGGACGATTAACCGGTTGCCGCCGGGAGTGATAACGACATCGGTACTGCGCCCCTCTATTGATTCGAGGATTTCGTACCCGCGCCCGCACTCACATTCGCGATTCCCGCCGGAGATGCCCACATCCCCGATCCGGTAACGCAGCAGCGGCATGGGGCCAGCGTGTAAGCGCGTCACAACGATGTTCCCCGCCGTGCCCGGCGGCACAGGATTTCCCTCATCATCCAGAAATTCGAGGATCACATCCAGCATGTGAATGTGATACGTCTGCTCGACCCCGCACTGGGCAGCCATCTGCATACCCTCGGCGCAACCATAAGTATCATAAACGCGCGTGCCGAAGGCCGCCTCAATTGTCTTCCGGTAATGGGGGAAAACGTTGTCCCCC
>DRKO01000141.1 GCA_011051745.1 Chloroflexota bacterium
CAGAATGTGAGTCTGCGTCATCGTGTTCATAGCTCTAGTATACATCATCCGGGCCGGTGTGCGTCCGATCCTCTGAGGGCCTGACGGCTCGCACGGCGACGCCCGTGCCCGGCGAAAAAAATTTCCTTGACAGCCTCCCGCTCCTGGTGTACCATGTTGAGCAAATCGAATAACACGAACGCTCTTATCCAGAGAGGCGGAGGGACCGGCCCTGTGAAGCCTCGGCAACCTCCCAGCAAGGGGTGGTGCCAATTCCGGCAGAAGCGTGGGACTTCTGGAAGATAAGAGACTGCTCCCGGCAATCTCCTCTTTCTCTCCAGAGGGGATTTTTCTTATATCCCCTCGCCTTCTCTGGATAAGCAATCAGGCTCCAGAGGAGGCCAGCCGTCATGACCGCCAGCATCAATCACAATTCAGGCCCGCTGACCCGCTCCGTGCACGCCGGACGTGCCCGTCGCCAGCCGAATCACTCGCTGACCACGCCGTTGATCCAGACGGCGACCTACACCTTTCAGGACACCGCCGATCTGGTGTCCTTCATGCAGAGCAAGGTGTGGGGCGATGGCACGGATCGCGAGGAGTACGGACGCTACGGGAACCCCACCGTGCGGGCGGTCGAGGCCCGGCTGGCGGCCCTTGAGGGGGCGGAAGACGCCCTGCTGTTCGCCTCGGGCATGGCGGCCATCACGGCCACCCTCCTGAGTATGCTCCCCACCGGCAGCCACATCATCCTGACCGATGACTGTTACCGCCGCACGCGCCAGTTTGCGCTGGCCTTCCTGAAGCGGCTGGGGATCGAAAGCACGCTCGTTCCGATGGGGGATTACGAGGCGCTGGAGGCGGCCATCCGGCCCGGCAGTACCCGCCTGATCGTCTCCGAATCGCCGACCAACCCCTACCTGCGCGTGCTCGACCTGCCCCGTCTGGTGGAGATCGCGAAGCGTCATCGCCTCAAAACGCTGGTGGATACGACCTTCGCCACGCCGCTCAACGTGCGCCCGCTCGAGCACGGCGTTGATCTGGTCGTCCACAGCGCCACAAAGTATCTGAGCGGGCATAACGATCTGCTGGCGGGCGTGATCGCGGGCCGGGCGGACCTGATCGGCGCACTGCGGCAGAGCCAGGGGGTGCTGGGGGGCGTGATCGATCCTCATGCCGCCTGGCTGCTGGAGCGGGGCTTGAAGACGCTGGGCGTCCGGGTGAAGCAGCAGAATGAGAGCGCGCTCGCTCTGGCCCGCTTTCTGGAGGATCATCCCCGCGTGCAGCGCGTGTGGTATCCCGGCCTTGAGTCCCATCCCGATCATGAGATCGCCATCCGGCAGATGAGCGGGTTCGGGGGCGTGATCAGCTTCGAGATCGAGGGGACGCTGGAGGATGCCAGCCGCTTCGTGGATGCCCTTCAGATTCCGACCATCGCGCCCAGCCTGGGCGGCGTCGAGAGTCTGGTCGAGCAGCCCGCGCTGATGTCTTACTTCGAGATGACGAGCGAGGAGCGGGCCGCGATCGGCATCTCCGACACGCTGATCCGTTACGCCGTCGGGATCGAGGATGTGAACGATCTGCTGCACGATCTGGCGCGGGCGCTGGCGACACTCCAGTGACTCCGGCGAGGAGAAGCGAGGGGTCGGAGGCCCGCCGGACGGTTGCAACTGCCGAATCGGCGTGGTAAAATGAGCGCGCAGGAGCGATGGCCGAGTGGTTTAAGGCGGCGGTCTTGAAAACCGCTGTGGCGTTATACGCCACCGGGGGTTCGAATCCCTCTCGCTCCGCTGTTGCTACACCCTGAACATCGCATATACGGGGAGGTGCCAGAGTGGACGATTGGGGCCGCCTGCTAAGCGGTTGTCGGTGATGAGCCGACCGCAGGTTCGAATCCTGTCCTCCCCGCCACAGGATGTAAAAATCGCCGGTCACCTGTAACACGACCGGCGATTTTTTGTCCCCAGAGAGGGAGCCGCTATTTCTTCCCCTGACGCTTTTCGAGGGCGGCGAGCGCCTCCTCAACCGAGGGGTAAATCTCGAAAAGCTCATGGAAGCCGGAGAGACGCAGAACATCCAGAACGCGCTCACTGGGGCCTGCCAGAATGAGATTCCCGCCTCCCTGACGGAGCATCTTCCCCTTCACGAGCAGCATCGCCATGCCGGAGGATGAGAGGAACTTCACATCGGAGAGGTCCACGATCACCGTGTCGGTGCGGTCACTGATCGCTCTGGAGAAGGCGTCCTGGATGAGTTGAGTGCCCATCGAATCCAGGTCACCATGAATGCGGACTACCTTCAGGCCGTCGGGGCGTTCTTCCGTTGTCAGGCTGGTTAGACTGTCCATTAACCTCTCTCATGTAGAACGTAAAGAGCGGGGGCTAGCATTCCGGTTTCAGTAGTATAATGGCCTGCAGGGGGCTGTCAAGTAAGCTCCGGCCTGCGCGCGAGGATTGACACCGGCAAGGGAACACCGCTCCGCCCGCCGGACGCGGTCCGGGCAGGAGAGACGGGGTTGTGAGCGCTGGAATCTGAAAGGAGGGGCCAGAACCCGATGACCAGGACGTTTGACGAGTTGATGAAGCGGTTGGAGGAAAAGGGCAAAGTCTCCGACGAGGAGGCGGCGAAGCTGATCAGCGAGCTGGGGCCGCTGACCGACGAGGAGAAAAAGAAACTCGCCCAGGCGTACAAAGAGAAGGCCGCAACGAAGAAGGAGGCCGGAAAAGAGGGCGGGGAGAAAGAGAAACCCGCCAAACCGGAGGAGAAAGAAGCGGCGGAGGGCGGCAAGGAGAAGGAGCCGGAGAAGGACGACGAGATCGGCGAGGTGACGATGGATGAGTACCTTCAGGCCCTCTCGACGCTCGACTCAACCGACGTTTCGGAGGAGGAGAAGGCGAAGGCCCGGAAGATCAAGGAGAAGTTCGAGAGCCAGTAGCGCGGAGCGACGGACAACACCGGCCCTGCCTTTCCCGATCCGGCGGGATGTGCAGGGCCGGTTTTTTTGCGGAATCCCGGGGGGCGGCCTCCTCTGCCCGGCGGGGCAAGCCGCGCCGCCAGACGGGCGGCTACACGGGGGGCGGCTCCGAAGAGGAGGACGCGCCGACATCCGCCGGGGCCTCCGGCATGATGATCCACAGGATCAGGTAGATGAGGACCCCCCCGCCGCCGAACCAGAACAGCAGGAAGAAGATAAGGCGCACGATCAGGGGGTCAATGCCGAAATACTCTCCCAGACCACCGCATACCCCGGCGATCCAGCGATCCGTCGTGGAGCGGTAGAGCTTTTTCTCGTTACTCATGTTTGCCTAAGACCTCCTCGGTATCCGGCGAACCGGCACGGGCGACCGATTCGCTCACCAGTGCCTGCCTCCCTGTTCCCCTGCCGGGAGGCCGGACGGGGCTTCTCCGAACAACCGCCCGGTGTTTCGACATACTGGTTCCTACATACACAAACCCCGGAGTCACAGGGCGGTTGCGGATCAGGTTAGTGCTACGTTGCCGGTTCTCGTCTCTTTTCCACAGGGTTCTTCTACCGGTATATACGCACGGTCGGGCGGAACGTTTCCGCCTGAGCACCGGCTATCTGCTCCCCGCCATCTGCCAGCGGCCCCGTTGCGTCGCCGGTCACAGGTGCAGGGAGACGGTGATTATGCTATAACGAGGGCAGAGGGACACTGTGAGCAAATCAGGCCAGCCAGCGAGCGAACGCCTGACGGGCCGCAAGCTGGGCGAGTATGAATTACACGAGGTGATCGGACAGGGCGGCATGGCGACCATCTACCGCGCCACTCAGCCGCGCGTGGGGCGGGACGTGGCGGTTAAGGTCGTCACCGCCCCTTATGCCCGCTATGAGGCCTTTCTGCGCCGCTTTGAGCAGGAGGCACGCACCAGCGCCCGGCTCCAGCATCCGCATATCCTGCCGATCTACGATGTGGGCGTGGCCGAGGGACGGCCCTATCTGGTGATGGCCTATCTCCCCGGCGGCACACTCCACCGCCTGATCGCCGCCCATCCGACCGGCCTCCCCCTGCGCGAGGTGATCCGCCTCACCGGCGAGATCGCCTCGGCGCTGGATTACGCCCATGAGCAGGGGATCATCCACTGTGACCTCAAGCCGGGCAACATCCTGCTGGACGGGCAGGGGCACGCCTACCTTTCCGATTTCGGGCTGGCGCAACTGACGGAAGAAGACGGTCGGGGGCGGGCGGCCCGTCCGCCGGGCACGGCTCCCTACATCGCCCCTGAGGTGCTGGCAGGCGACGCACCCGGCCCGGCGAGCGACATCTACGCGCTGGGCGTGATCGTCTTCCAGATGCTGACCGGCCAGCATCCCCGGCAGGCTCTCGGCGAGGTGGCCGCGACTGAGGGAGGGGTGGCGGTTCTGCCCGCCCCGTCCATCCGGCGCCGGCGGCCCGATCTGCCGCCGGGCGTGCAGGTCGTCGTTGAGCAGGCCCTCCACCACGACCCCGCCGGTCGCCCCCCCAAGGCGCTGGCGCTGGCAAAGGCGCTGGCCCACACCGCCGGATGTTCCAGTTCGTTCCGCCCGCCCGCGCCGGAGTTCGTTCCGCCCGCCGGAGAGGCGGCGGAGATGCTCGAGGGGCCTTCCACGCCGCCGCCTGACGTTGAGGAGGGGGAGCCGCCGGTCTCCGCCGGAGGGCCTGCGGGAGAGGAGGGCGCGTCACCCTCCGACGGGGATCACACGCCCCCGCCGGAGCCGACCGCCGCACAGGAGAGCACCCCCTCTTTCGAGACGGAGGAACCGACTCCCTCTTACGAGATCGCGACCACCCCACAACGGCCCGCCACCCGATCCGGTGGGCAGGCGATGCGCTGGCTGGTAACCGTCCTGCTGGTGCTGATGCTGGTTGTGTGGTTCCTGCTGGTGATGATCAGCCTGGGGCAGGCTCCGCCAGGATAACGGCGCTGAGGTGCAGCTTCAGCGAGACCGGATTTCCCGCTCGATGGCGGCCCGGACGCGGCGCTCGTAGGCGTCGAGGTCGAGGGAGGCGGGCTCCTGCCCGGAGGCGCGGATGCGTCCCAGTTCGTCCAGCGCGGCGGCCCAGTCCTGCGACGAGAAGGCCTCACGGAAACGCGCCACCGCGTGGGAGAGGTCGAACGGAGCGGGAGGAACCGCCGCGGCGGGCCTCTCCAGCTCCGGCGCTCCAACAGCTTCTTCTTCTCTCGACCGATCCTCCTCCCATAGCGCTCTTATGGCGGGTGCGGTGGGGGGCTGCAGGGGAGGAGCCATGACGGTCACGTTGCGCCCGACGGCAGCGGGTGCAAGCACGCTGCTCAGCCGCTCCAGAAACTCCGGCGGGGGCAGACGCCCGTCGGTCACGTCCACGTATTGCGTCAGGATGAACAGCTCCCAGTTTTCGCCGCTCCGCAGCAGGGGGAAGATCGGCTTGCGCCAGTGGAGGGCCAGAAACACCTCGCGCTGCACCCACTCGGAGGCCCGCGAGGCGGGCGTCATGATCACCGAGAGGGCGGCGCAGCCCCGCAACCCCTGGACGAGCGCCTCCCACCAGTTGACGCCGTAGCCGATGCGCTGATCGTCGATCCAGACATCAAAGCCGTGTTCGAGCAGATAGTCGGCGAAGGTGTGGGCGTACTGGCTGTCCTTCCGGCTGTAGGAGATGAATACGTATGACATGCGGCCTGTTCTCCTGATGGGCCGGGGGCGGATCCTCCGGCTGACAGGATTATCATACCCGAAGTCCGGGCGGATGTGAAGTCCCTCGCGGCCTCGCGGGGGGGGCGACGCATGGATCGCTCCCGGCGGTTTACAGTTCCTGCAGGGCCGCGACCATCGCCTCGACCGCCGCATCAAAGAGGCGCTCGCTGACCGCCTCCGGGGCGGTGTAGGCCCCGCCGAACGAGCCATCGCCCAGCGCCTCGCGGAAGGCCTCCGCCGGAGCGATGCGCGGCAGATCGGGCGGCGCTTTTTCGCCCTCCGGGACCTCCCCCACGCGCGTAAAGGGGAAGCTCTCCGACCAGTTGGCGTGATACTGCGCCAGCCCCGCTTCCTCCGCGACGGCGACCACGTTCGGGTGGCGCCACCACTCGAACAGCGCCAGCGTCGCGCCGGGACGCCCGGTGTTGAACTCGATCAGGAGGGGGCGGAGCACACCCGTGTTCCCCCCGTGCCCGTTGCTGACCAGCACCCGCCGGAAACCCTGCCTCAGCAACCCGGCGAGCACTTCCCGCACCACCGCTGCGAAAGTCTCCGCGCCGAGGCTGATCGTGCCCGGATAGGCGGTGAAGTAGGGCGAGACGCCGTAAGGCAACGGCGGGGCGATCAGAACGTGCTCTCGCTGGCAGGCCACTCTGGCGATGGCAACGGGGGTGCGGATGTCGGTCAGCAGGCTGAGGTAGGCGTGCTGCTCACATGCGCCGGTGATCAGCACCACGCGGTCATCCTGCTTCAGGTAGCTCTCCACGTCCATCCAGTTGAGGTCTTCGAATTGCACAGGTACTCTCCCCGGCTGTGTTCAGGATGGCCTCAGTATAAACCCCGCCGGAGGATTCACAAAACCTTCTGCAGATCGTTTCCCTGCTGCCTTACCCCCACCGTCGCTGCGCTCCGATGAGGGGGTGAAGGTTGCCCACGGGCAAGAAAGGCCCCGCGGTTGCTTCCCCGCCGGAAACCCCTATACTGAGGCGAACGCACGGGCAGTGAATGACTATAGCAGAAAAGGAAATAGAATTACATGGTCTCTGATCGCACCGCCAGCACCCGGCAGATCGCCGCTAACATCCTGCTGGCCCTGCTGATTTTCGCTTTCATCTGGGGATGCGTTGCCGCGTCCCTGCTGGTCTTCCCCCTGCTGGAAGGCGGGGGTATGTCCCTGCCGGAGATGGCGAGCACCCTGGGGATCACCACCGTGATCCTCTGTCCGCTGGTCTTCCTCTCCGGGGGGATGCTGCTGGGGCTCCGGGCGCTGGCCCAGAAGCGCGTCTCCGGCCACCTCGACCCGATGTTTGAGGCGCTGGGCTTCTCCGGCATGCCCTCCGGTCTGGGAATCACCGGCAGGCGCATCTATCACGGCGTGGTGGGGGGCCGCCGCGTGAACGTCCGCTACGCCCGCACCTACCGCTCGCGGGGCGGCACGCGGGCCGCCACCTATCGCGGCTCAACGGTGACGGTCGTGGTGGAAGCACCTTCCCTTGCCACGCGGATGGGGATCGGGCTGCGCACCGCTCTCAGCAATGCCCTGAACCGCTTCATCAAGCGGGAAGAAATTCCGCTTGACGATCCCGGCTACGAAGACCTGATCGCCTACGCGCTCGATGAGGACTGGACGCGTGCCCTGCTCTCACACGAAGAGGGCCGGGAGTTGATCCGGAGCCTGATGGCCGACCC
>DRKO01000142.1 GCA_011051745.1 Chloroflexota bacterium
CAGCGGCAGCCGGGCAATAGAAGCACAGGATCAACCATGACAACAGAGGGAAACGGCATTTACGCAGCCACCATCACCCCTTTTGACGAGAGCGGGCGACCCGATCATGAGCAACTTGCCGCGCATCTGAAGCAACTGGCGCGGAGAGGCTGCCACGGCGCGTTGCTGTGCGGGACAACCGGAGAAGGCCCTTCGCTCAGCGTCGAGGAGCGGATCGCCCTGTTTGCCGCCGCCGCGAAGGCGAAAACCGGCCTCCGGCTGCTGGCCGGTACGGGGGCGGCCAGCCTGGAAGACACGATCGCGCTCACCCGTGCAGCCTTTGAGATGGGCCTGAGCGGTGTTGTCATCATCCCGCCTTTCTTCTACCCCGCCCCTGCCCCGGAAGGGCTGTTCGCCTTTTACGCCGAGGTGATCCGGCGGGCCGTCCCGGAAGGCGGGGCCGTCCTGCTTTATCACAACCCGCCGGTAGGGGCCATTCCGCTCTCGCTTGAACTGATCGCGCGGCTGCGCGATGCATTCCCGGAGCGGGTAATCGGGATCAAAGACAGCGGGGGGGACCGGGGTCACACCCGGAGACTGTGTGACGCCTTCCCGGATTTCAGGGTCTTTGTGGGGGACGACCGGCTGCTGGCCCCCGCGCTGGAGGCAGGGGGAGCAGGGGCGATCACAGGGTTAGCCAACCTTTTCCCCGACCTGTTGCGTGACGTGTACGACCGCTATCAGCGTCGGGAGACGCTGGAGGAGGCCCAGAAACGACTGAGTGAGGCACGTCTCCAGCTAGAGGGCCTGCCACGCATCGCCGCGATCAAGATGCTCCTGAAGGCCGGGCGCATCATCCAGAGCGCCCGTGTGCGCCCGCCCCTCAGCCCGCTTACAGAGTCCGAATACGCCATCCTGAGAGACCGCTTTCATCTGGAAGTCAGAGCCACCAGCGGGGTTGACCTGAGCGAACTGAGCGGGCCTGCCTGAGCAGGAAGAAGAGGAGCGGCACATGTTACGTTCAACCCCCCTGACGATCGGGATCGAGGAAGAATATCAGATCATTGATCCAGAGACGCGCGAACTCACCTCCTACGTCCAGCAATTCCTGAACGAAGGGCGGGTGCTGGGGGACCAGATCAAGCAGGAATTCCTGCAATCTCAGGTGGAGGTCGGGAGCCGGATATGCCGCTCCGTCAAAGAGGCGCGGGAGGAGATACGACGGCTCCGCAGCACCCTGTGCGCCATCGCCGACAAGGCCGGGCTGAAGCTGGCAGCGGCAGGCACTCACCCCTTCTCGCACTGGGCCGACCAAGTGATCTCGGACAGCGAGCGGTATCTCGAATTCGCCGAGGATATGCAGCATGTCGTCCGCAGCCTCCTGATCTTCGGGATGCACGTTCACGTGGGGTTCGGGGACAGCCCATCCCAGCGAGAGCTTATGATCACGGTGATGAATCAGGCCCGCTACTTCGTCCCCCACATTCTGGCCCTCTCGACCAGTTCGCCGTTCTGGATGGGGCACAACACAGGCCTGAAGAGCTATCGCAGCATCGTATTTAAGGCATTGCCGCGAACCGGCCTGCCTATGGAGTTTCGCTCGTGGTCGGAGTACGAGAATTTCATCCAGACGCTCAGCCGGGTGGGCGCGCTGGGCAGAGACGTTCACGGGCTGGCCGACGCCACACGCATCTGGTGGGACATCCGGCCTCACCCCCGGTACAACACGCTGGAGTTCCGAATCGCCGACCTGACAACCACGCTGGACGAAACCATCTGCATCGCCGCCCTCTTTCAGGCCGTCGTCGCCAAGCTGATCAAGCTCCGCGAGAACAACCTCTCGTGGCGCATCTACCGGCGCGACCTGATCAACGAGAACAAGTGGCGGGCCGTGCGCTACGGCGTGAAGGGTCAGTTGATTGACTTCGGGAAGGAGACGGAAGTCCCCCTGCCCGACCTGATAGACGAACTGGTCGAATTGCTGGATGACGTGGTAGACGATCTGGACAGCCGCTCGGAGGTTGAGTACGCCCGCGTGATCGCGCGGGAGGGCAGCAGCGCCGACCGGCAGCTCCGGGTCTATCATGAGGCGCTCACGCAAGGGGCCTCGGAACGGGAGGCGCTGATCGCCGTCGTGGATCACCTGATCGAGGAAACGCAGAGCGGGTTATAAGCCGATGAACACACAACGCTGGCTGGCCCTCGGCATCCTGATCCTGCTCGTGGCCTGCATCGCCACCAGCAATCTGTGGCTGGGTTCGCTGCGGGGCGAGGAAGAACCCACCCCGACCCCCACCGAAGCGGCAGAGGAACACGCCCCGGAGGGAGAGGCGGGAGACGAGGAGGCAGGAACGCCCCTGCCGTTGACACCCACGCCCGAACCAACCGCGAACCCCATCGTCGAAGAGCTAATGGCGGCGGCCCAGGTGGAGGCACTGGGGGTAGGAGACGAGGTCTTCATCATTCTGGCCGGGGATTTCACCACCATTGACGCCCTGCACCGGGCCGAGGGGACGGCCTCTGTGTACCAGCTTGGCGATAAGCTTGTGCTCCGACTGGAGCCGTTCACCGTGACGAGCGGGCCTGACCTGCACGTTATTCTCTCCCAGCATGAGATGCCCCGCACAAGCGCCGAGGCGTTGCTGCCCACCCATGTTGATCTGGGCCTGCTCCAGAGCACCAGCGGCTCCCAGAACTACAACATCCCCGATGACGTAGACCTCGCCGATTACAAAAGCGTGGTGATCTACAGCACCTCCCTAAATATCGTCTACAGTTCGGCTACCCTGACTCAGGTGCGGGGGCAGTGAGACCGGCGGGCAACGTGAATGAGAACCAGAGAGCTTCGCTGCTGGCCTATTTCGACGGGGCCGCCCTGAACTACCCTCAGGCCGTCGAGCCAGCGTTCGCCCCGCTGGCGGAGGCGCTCGTCCGGTATGCCGCCCTGCAACCCGGTGAGCAGGTCATAGACCTGGGGACAGGGAGCGGGCTGGCGGCCCGGCTGGCCGCCGGAGAAGGCCGGTTTGTCGTCGCGCTCGACCTCTCACACAAGATGCTGCTCGCCGCCCGACAGCAGAAGACCCCCCGCCTGATCCGGGGCGATCTGCATCGGGTGGGCCTCCGGACAGATGTCTTTGACGTGGCGCTGGCAGCTTTTGCCTTCAACAGCACCGACCCGACCCTCAGCCTGCGCGAAGCGTGTCGGATTCTCAGACCCGGCGGGCGGCTGGTTCTGCACGAGTGGGGGGTTATTGACCCGCTCAGCGAACTGGTGTCCGACACCATCGCCGGGTACGCCGTCGAGGAAGCTCCTCCTGAACTGGCAACCCTGCGGGAAGCCATGGATCAGCCGCTCCCCTGGGATGACATCGAGGACGAGGACGATCTGCTCGAGGCGTTGCAGGAGGCCGGATTCGCCCGCATCGAGATAGAGAGCCTCACGATCCCCGTTCGCCTGCCAGATGTCGGGACGTTCATCCGCTACAAGCTCGCCTGGCCGAGCCGACGGGCAGAGCTGGCCGCGATGCCCGATGAGGTTCGTCGGCTCTGTCTGCATGATCTGGAAGAGAACCTGGCAGCCCGCGCAGAAAATGACGGCGGCCTTCTCTGGCAGCCGGTCGTCGTCCGCGCCCGCGCCTGCAAACCAGCGAGAGGCTGACAACACCCTCACAGGCCATCCGGCGGCACAGGGCGCTCTCGACGGGCGCGAACCACCGCCAGAGACATCACCAGGATGACAAACGCCACCCCCGCCCAGTCTGCTGCAACAGCCAGCCAGAACATAGAGGGCTCCTCGATGGACAACCAGACGATGAGGTTGTGGAGCGCGTGAGCCAGCATCGCGCCGGCGAGGCCGATCAGAGGGGCCGCATAGCGTTCAAAGGCGTTCAGCGCGTGGCTGGCGATGCCGAATCCGATCCCGGTCAGGCTGGTGAAGAAAGCGTGGCTCAGGCCGAAAGCGTAAGTTCGCACCACGAGTACGAAGGCGTCCGTGTCGAGATAGTAAAGCAGATTCTCGATCACGGCGAACCCCAGCCCCACCATCGTGCCGTAGATGACGCCGTCAAAAGGGCCGTCAAATTCCCGCCTGCGGGCCGTGAAGACGGCAAACACGGCCATACCCTTGAAGAGTTCCTCCGTGAGAGGGGCCGTGACGACATAAGGGGTCAGGTGGAAAGGAAAGCCCGTGACGTGGAACGCTGCTGCGAGAGGGTAATCCAGCGTGGCCTGAGCGACGAGCGAGAAGCAGGCCGCGGGGAGACATCCCCACAGGAAGATAGCCGCCAGAAGCCAGAACGAGCCGCCCCTGTGGTTCCGTATCCAGCTTACAAACATTGCATAGATG
>DRKO01000143.1 GCA_011051745.1 Chloroflexota bacterium
CAGTAGAGCGTCAGATGGAGCCGCCCGCCGGGATAGGCGAAGCGTGTATCCAGATCATAGCCCAGCAGGGTAAGACCACCCGGAGCCACGTTTGTCTCGATCTGTGGATCGGCCTGCGAAACGAACATCTCCGGCGGTGTCTCGCTCAGGGCGTAGAGCACCAGTTCCTGCTGCCGGGCCGGAATGCTCCCCTCCACCGAGCCACCCAGCAGGATCGGGATGCTCCACACCTCCTCGCTGATCAGGCCGCGCGGGGGTCCCCAGGGGCCGCGTGCCGCCCCCGGCCCGTCGGCACGGATGGTGCTGAAGAGCGGACGATCCTCTATGTTCTGCGGACGCTCGTTCGTCCCCGGAAGGTGGGGCATAAGGACATCAGGCCGCACATTGTAAACCAGCCGCCAGTAGAACATGTCGTAGCCGAAGACACCGCTCTGCCCCAGCAGCACCGAGTCGGGTGGCAGCATCTCGAAGACGTTTTCGTAGAAGTCGTTGATCGCCATGTCGCCGGAACGATCGTTTTTCTCCCAGTTGTGTGCGAGTTGCCATCCAGCCGGGATGATCACCAGCAGCGCGGCCAGCGCGTACTTTGCCACCGCGAACCGTTCTACCAGAGCGGGCCACCGGCTGTGTAGCCAGCCGCCCCCCGTTTGAAGCAACCAGTCCACCCCGACGGCGATAAACAGCGCAAACAGGAAGTGCGCGGGGATAAAGAATACGTCCAGATCGAATACACGGTACTGGGTGAAGAAAACCAGATGCACCAGATACATCAGCGTGATCAGCCACCAGCGCTTTGGCTGGCGGAACAGCAGCACCCACATCCCCGCGATCCCGATCAAAACCCCCACCAGGCTGAACTGCTGGCGCAGTAAGTCAAGGTAGATCACGATCCGGTCGGGAACCTGTGCCCACGTGAAGGCGAACTTCATCTGAGGGAACGCGCCCAGCGTGTAGTTGTAAAACCCCTTCCACGTATTGGGCATGTTGGCCCGCATGAGCGAGTCGGTGAGTGTGCTGGCCTTATAGGGCAGCCACAGGTGTTGCAGCAGCCCCAGCGCGAACAATCCCACGCCGATGATGATCGCGCGCGGTTTCAGCGCGAAGCGCCAGTTAACCGCCAGCACAAAAACCAGATACCCCAGCCCGAAGCCCAGATTGCTGATGTGCGTGCCGGTGCTCAGCGCGAAGGCGAGGCAGAACGCCCCGAACCAGGCCAGCGAACGGGCCGAAGGCGGTTGCCCCCTGCCTGCCGGGTTTGCTTCCTCGACGCGTGCCCAGTTCAGGATCAGCAGCATTTGTAGCGCCACCATGAGCAGGTTCGGCGCGTATACCTCGGCGATGCCGGTCTGTGACCAGAACGTCACTGAGAAGGCGAATAGCAACGCCACCATCGCCGCGATGGTGCGCATCCAGAGGGAGCGCTGTCCGGCCCGCTCCGGCCTCATGCGCTCCAGCAGGAGCAGGATCACACCGTACATCAGTGCGATGCCCCCCGCGCCCATCGTGGCCGACATCAGGTTCATGCGGTGGGCCACGTCGCCGATCGGCACAAAGGTGAACAGCTTGCCCAGCCAGGTGTAGAGTGGATAACCGGTGCTGTGCACCAGCCCCAGAAGGTAGGGGACCGTCGCCAGTTCGTTGCCATCCGGGCTGAGATAGGAGAGGCTCGGTGTCAGCGTGGCGTTGTACACCAGCAGTGAGACGACGAACAGCCCGACGCCGACCGCCGCATCGAGCGCATGGGCACGCAGGGCGGCCAGCCGCCGCGAGCCGGTGGCCGGTTGTGTCGTATCGGGTGAGCGGGTGAGCGCGGGCCGGGTGGGGTGTGCCGAGTCGATCATGGCTTCTCTCCGTCGTTGCCGGTCATCATCAGGTTATCAGTATAAAGGTTCTGTGTTGAGGGGCTGTTACCAGATTGTAAAAAGACTGTTGTCCGCTACTCGCCGGATTCCCCCTGAGGTGGCGCAAAGAAAAGCTGATAGGTCGGCGTGCTGATCTGCCCGCTTCCGGTAAAGCAATCGCTGCTATCAATGCCGACGACCGGCTCGGAGAGGCCTACCAGCGTCACGGTGTAGACCTGGCCCGGCTCCATCTGGAAGTCGGCGTAACCGGGATTGACCTCCGGCTTGAGGCCGGTGTAGAAAGTGTCCTCCCCGCCTTCCCACATAACCTGCACCTCAACCGCCGGGATGCCCCGGCCAAACTCGGTGCTGACGTATATCTCGATCAGGCCAGCCGGATATTCGTCATCGCAGATGACGTTGCGCCCGATCAGTTCCAGTTCCGTCTCGACCACGATCAACGGCGTGGGCGTCGGCGTAATGCTGATCGGCGTCGGGCTGGGGGAAGGTGTCGGGCTGGGCACGGTCTCGGAGGTGGCGGTCGGGATCGCCGATCCGGCGACCGGGGTCGGGGCAATTGTCCCGGAGAAGATGTCCGCCGCCATTGGCTGCGCTCCCAGCGCCTCCGCCAGCGTGGTGAGCGCCCGTATCTGCAATGTGTCGGCTCCGGCCAGAAAGGCTGAGTCGGCCTGCACGGCGACCGCCTGAGCGACATCGCGGATGCCGAGCGTCGCCAGCCGCTCCCGCGCCCGCTCGAGGTCGCCGTCATGGAGATAGGCCTCGCTGATCAGCAGGATGTAGGCCTGCTGGTCCGCCGAGGTGAGCTGGCTGGGCGCGATGTTAACCAGGTTCACGGGGTTGAGGAACCAGGCGTAATACAGCCCTCCGCTAAAGCCCAGTATAAGCCCTGCAAGCAATGCTATCCAGGGGAAACGTGGCTTGGAAGCGCGCATCGGCTACGACCCCGGCTCCACAGTGGGGGGAAGATAAGGCAGCATCGGCGGGGTGGTGTACCCGAAATGCGCCGCCAGCCGCACCAGATTGCGGATGTCATCCGGGTTGCGCCCGCTCGCGATGTACTGCTCGGCCAGCAGGACAACATAGCCCGCCGGGTCAGGCTCGGCCAGACGCCCCAGACGGGCCTGCGCCAGGTCCCAGTCGCCGTCAACGGCATAGGCCGCGCCGACCATCACGGTGTACTCGGCCTTATAGGTCGGGTGGAGCTTGTCCAGCCCGGCGCTGACATCCTGAATGGGAACCAGCCAGCCGAAGACCGCGCCGCCCAGCGCGCCCAGTCCCAGCCCGATCAGAAGCGTTAACAGTGCCCTGCGTATCATCTCGTCCTCAACCGGAAGCCTGCCCCGCCGAATCCACGATCCTGACGAAGTTCCTCTCGTGGCTCCGCGCGGTGACGCGCGCGGATAAAGAACAAAGGCCGGATGGGATTATACCCGATCCGGGCCTTTTGATGCCGGAGGTGGGAGTCGAACCCACACGCCCGTAAGGGCACGCGATTTTGAGTCGCGGGCGTCTGCCTGTTCCGCCACTCCGGCGGGTGCATGAGAAGTATACGACAGGCAGTGTCCACCGTCAACATTTTTTGATACAATGGTCGGCGTGACACCAGCGCGGGCGGCCACTGATCGCCCGCCTCATCAGGCCGGACACGAATGGACGAAGCGGCGCTTATCAAAGAAGCCCGGCGCGGGAACCTCGATGCGTATAACACGCTGGTTCTGCATTACCAGAGCCAGGTGTACAACGTTGCCTATCGCATTCTGGGCGAGCGTGACGCAGCCGCAGATGCCACACAGGAGGCGTTTATCTCGGCTTATAAGGCCATCCGTCGCTTCCGGGGCGGGTCATTCAGGGCGTGGCTGCTGCGCATTGTGACCAACGCCTGTTATGACGAATTGCGCCGCCGCAAGCGCCGCCCTCAGGCCTCGCTTGATGCCCTCTACGTCGAGGACGAAGCGCCCGATCCCGGTTTCGTCAGCCACGCCGAGAACCCGGAAAGCTACGCTCAGCGCATGGATTTGCAGGCTGCGATCCGCGATTGCCTGCAACGCCTGCCGGATGATCAGCGGACAGTGGCGGTGCTGTCTGACATAGAGGGCTTCAGCTACGATGAGATCGCCGAGATCACAGGCGTGGCGCTGGGCACGGTCAAATCGCGCCTGAGCCGCTCCAGGGCGCGGCTGCGCGATTGCCTGCAGGGGTTCAAGGAACTTTTGCCTGAGGCATACCGTCTAAAACATGAGGGTGGCCGCGAATGGCACGCCGGTAACACGTGAACATACTGAGGAAGAGTACGGGCAGGCTCTGTGACAATGCCGCTGAGTGAGCAGGACCTTATACTGCTGAACGCTTATCTTGACGACGAACTCCCCGCCGGGGAGCGTGCGGCGTTTGAGCAGCGTCTGGCGCGTGATCCGGCCCTCCGGGCGGAGCTTGAGGCGTTGCAGGTGACGGTTTCGCTGATGCAGATGGCAGAGCGAGTCCCCGTGCCGCGTAACTTCACGCTCGATCCGGCGGTTTATGGCAAACCGGAGCGTCGCGGCTTGCTGGCGGGCCTGTTCCGGCCTGCCGGGCTGGCGGTGGTGGGCGCAACGCTCTCAACAGTCATGCTCTGCGTCGGGGCGATCCTGTTCGCCGGAGGGCAGATCACAGGGGGCGGGGCGGCTACTGTCGCAATGGAGGCAGCCCCGGCGGAGGCTCCTCAGATAAACGCTCCTGAATTTCAGGCGGAGGCAGCCGTCGAAGAGGCTGCCCCTGAAGGGCTTCCACAGGAAGAAGAAGCCCCTGCCGCCGAGGCGATGGAGGAAGCCGCCCCGGCAGCCGATGAGGCCGCTGAGGCCCCCTCCCTGGCCGAAGAGGAAGCGCTCCCGCCCTCTGGAGCATCCGGCGAGGCGACGGGTAGCCAGCCGGAGGAAGGCGCTCCGGAAGCGGCCTTTCCGACGGAGGTTGCCCCTCTGCCCGCTCCGACTCCCACTGCTGGCGCGGCGCGGGCCGAAGAGGAAGAAGGCCCTGTCGGGGCCGGGGAAGCTTCTCCTCCTCAGGCGACCGCGCCCCCCCGGCAACCGGTTGATACCACGCCGTCAGAGACTGTCGCGCCGGAAGTGCCCCCTGCCCGTCTTTCTGCTGTCCCGCTCTGGGCGATCCTGTTCGCCATCGGGGGGGCAGGGCTGATCGTGTCTCTGGTGGGCCTGATTATTTCGCGTCTGGCTCGATGATGTGTGCCCTATGGCCGCTCCGCAGGATGTGAA
>DRKO01000144.1 GCA_011051745.1 Chloroflexota bacterium
AATTTGTTTAGTGCCCCCGAGTACGATCAGGCTGTCAACGAATTCTCTAATCACTTGGGGAAGGATAGGGAATAATGAATACGTATGCAGGTCCCGCGACTGGTGGTCCTGGCGGCTCGATCTAGGGGTGTTAGCAGCTTTGCGTAGCTCTCGAAGGAGGGAAACAATGGGTCCCGCGACGGGTGGTCCCGGCGGCTCGATCTAACGGTGTTGGCGGCTTTGCGTAGCTCTCGAAGGAGGAAAACAATGGGTCCCGCGACGGGTGGTCCCGGCGGTTCGATCTAGGGGTGTTAGCGGCTTTGCGTAGCTCTCGAAGGAGGGAAACAATGGGTCCTGCAACTGGTGGTCCCGGCGGTTCGATCTAACGGCGTTGGCGGCTTTGCACAGCTCTTGAAGGAGGAAAACAATGGGTCCCGCAACTGGTGGTCCCGGCGGCTCGATCTAGGGATTTGGCCGCCCTGTTTCTTAATCAATTGTCAGGAAATCAGTCACTAAGCCTGGTTTTTAAGGATGACATCATGCTGACAGGTGATAGGGCGATGCTCAGTGCTGAAGAAATGCATAAGATTGACAAGCTTCTGGGAGCTGCCCTGGTGGATCAGGAGGTTCGCCGCCGGTTGCTCCGTGAGCGAGATCACGACTTGTTGAGCGAGTATAAGTTGACAGACGAAACCCAGGCGTGGCTCTCGACGATTCAGGCAACCTCATTAATGGAATTGGCACGGGCTATCGTCCCCAACGTGTAGGTTGGTGATCTTACCGGTAGTTTCTCAACTATTCAAATAGCGCCATTCGGACTGCCGGGGGCTGATGGGCAGGGCAAACAGACGCAAAGAGAAATTCCCGCGGGCACGTAATGCTACCTGATCTGACGTCCTGCTTTTCAGGCAAGTAATTGTGATCAGCGGCCATCTGCTGTGAAAGGCGCATCAACATGACCAAGCAGATCATGATCGTGGATGACGAGAGAGGCGTCCGGCAGCTTTTCGGCACTTTGTTAAGGCGAGCAGGGTTTAAAGTTCTGGAAGCCCAGGATGCAGCAGAGGCTCTGGAAATCTTACAGGAAGAGAAGCCCGATTTGTTCATTCTAGACATCATGATGCCTGGGATGAACGGTCTTGAGCTGTGTCAGCGGATCCGTACCTGCCCCAAGACAGCTCATACCCCTGTCTTTATCCTCTCCGCACGCTCCACATCGGAGGACATCGAGAAAGGTCTGCGGGCCGGAGCAGATGAGTATCTGGTCAAGCCGATCATGCCTCGTGAATTCCTGTTGAAAATACAGGATGCCCTTGGAGCGGACAGGTAAACCGGCCGGGTAGCGCCTCCTCTTTTGCCCGGATGGTAGCTCCTCCCGATCTCGAAACTCAGAGGATGACTTCCTAACCGGATCGAAAATCTGGAAAGAACGCTGTATACCCTTCCCTTCTTATACTTGAACGGGTAGGCCGTTGTTGCCTGCTTGAGGAGTGAAGGGCCGCTCCCCAATGGTTAAAAGGCTGGATGTTGCTGGCCTTGACCTTCCAGTTACTGGAAGCTGTAAGATAATGATGGCGAGGAGGTTCGTTATGTTTCGGATCGGTGAATTAAGTACCCTGGCGGGGGTATCCGCCAGGACTATTCGCTACTATGAGAAAATCGGGCTGCTGCCGCCCGCCAGACGCGCCGACAATGGCTATCGCCTCTACGATGAGGCAGATATGGAGCGGCTGCGCTTCATCCGCCGGGCGCGTGCCCTGGACTTTGCCCTGGACGACATCAAAGAGATTCTGGCCTTCCGCGAGAGAGGTGAACCACCCTGTCGCTATGTCATGGACGTAATGAGTGCCCGTATTGAGGAAATCACAGCCCGCATCCGCGATCTGGAACGGCTGCGGGACGAGCTTACGACCCTGGTAGAAGCTGGTCGCCGGCTACCTGAGGATCTACAGATGAACTCGTGTGTCTGTCATTTGATCGAGACCGGGGGCGTGGAGCCCCGGAGAGGCAGGACAGAGGAGTGATGACTGCCAAACTACATGTGAAGGTCGGGGGGATGTCATGTTCCTTCTGTACGACGACCATTCAGAAGGCCTATCGTCGTATGGATGGGGTGAAGGATGTACACGTCAGCCTTGCTCATGAAGAAGCGCTTATCGAGTACGATCCGGCCCTTCGCACGCCAACGGAGCTGCGAGACACGCTGCGCCAGCTCGGATATACAGTCCGTGACCCGGATAAGGTCCGTGCCTACGAGGAGCAGGAAGCCGAGTTGCGCACGGAGCGTCGTCGGTTGATCGTGGCGGGCTTCTTCGCGGGTGCTGCCGCTGCCCTGATGGTGATCATGTGGCTGGGATATCGCCAGCCGTGGTTCAGATGGGTGATGATGGTGCTGGCTCTGGCGACGGTTTTCGGCCCCGGCTGGCCCATCCTGAAAATGGCGTTTCACTCGGTGCGGCGCGGAATCCTGAACCAGCACGTTCTGCTCGAGCTCGGAGCCTTTGCCGGGCTGGCGGGCGGATTTACGGGGTTGATCGGCCTCTCTCTGGGCGTTCCAGCTCTGGAGCGTTTCCCCATCCCGGACTTTTTCGGTGTGGCAGTTTTCATAACCGCCTATCACATCCTCTCCGGCTATACCTCGCTGCTGGTGCGGACACGCGCCTCGCAGGCGGTACGAAAACTTCTGGACCTGCAACCCGCGACGGCTCGCTTGCTCAGGGATGGCGAGGAAATAGAGATTCCCGTCGAGGAGGTTCAGCCCGGCGATCAGGTTCGTGTGCGTCCGGGGGAGAGCATCCCGGTTGATGGCGAAGTTGTCGCCGGGGGTTCAAGCGTGGATGAGAGCATTGTCACGGGCGAGTCTATGCCGGTGGAGAAGACGGTCGGCGATGAGGTGATCGGCGGAGCGATCAATCAATCCGGCACGCTGGTGATTCAGGTCAGCCGGGTAGGCGAGGAAAGCTTTCTCCAGCAGGTGGCCCGCTACATCGAGGAAGCCCGCGCCATGAAGCCCGGCCTCCTGCAGGTGGTAGACGTGGTGCTCCAGTATTACGTTCCGGGGGTGATCGCCTTTAGCCTGTTCGGCTTTCTCACCTGGACGCTGGGGGCATGGCTTGTGACCGGGCAGGTGAACATCGCACGGGCGGTTTTCTCCGCGCTGGCCGTCTTCGTGATGGGCTATCCCTGTGCGCTGGGGATGGCAACGCCGCTTGCGATGATCCGGGGCGGCGGCGAGGCAGCCGAAAAAGGCATCCTGATGCGCTCCGGCGAGGCGTTCCAGGCACTCAAAGACATCAGGAAGATCGTCTTTGATAAGACCGGAACGCTGACTCTGGGCAGGCCCCGTGTCGTTGCCCTGATCCCGATGGACGGTAGACAGGAGGCGGATCTTCTCCGGCTGGGGGCCGCTGCCGAGAGGTCGTCTGAGCACCCACTGGGGCAGGCAATCGTCAAGCAGGCGGAGGAAGCGGGCGTTGCCATCCCTCCGGTGAGCGAATTTCAGGCCGTCCCCGGAAAAGGTGTGCGGGCCGTGCTCGATGGCCGCCTGATCCGGGTGGGCAGCCTGCGCTTTCTGAGCGAGGAGGGAGTGGACGCAGCCACCGGCCGGGAGCAGGTGCAAGCGCTCAGAGAGCAGGGCAAAACGGTGGTTGGTGTCGCGAGTGGCAACAAACTACTGGGCCTGATTGCCATCGCCGACACTCTTAAGCCCGATGCGAAGGAAACGATCCGGCTGCTCAGAGAAGCAGGGATTGAGCCGGTGATGCTCACCGGCGATAACGAGCAGACGGCGCGAGCCGTTGCCGCCGAACTGGGCATTGATGAAGTGCTCGCTGGAGTGTTGCCGGATGAGAAGGCGGAGATGATCCGTGCGCTCCAGCAAGAGGGCATCCGTGTGGCGATGGTGGGCGACGGCATCAACGATGCACCGGCGTTGATGCAGGCCGACGTGGGCATCGCCATTGGCGCAGGCACGGATATTGCCATCGAGTCTTCGGATATTGTGCTCGTCGGGGAGCGGCTGACCGCTGTGCTTGACGCCTATCACATCGGACGGGCTTCCTACCGCAAGACCGTTCAGAATCTCGTACTGGCCTTCTCATTCAACGGTATAGGTGTTCCGGCGGCGGCAACCGGGCTGGTTCATCCGGTCTGGGCGATGATCGCCATGCTCGCCAGTGTGAGCACCGTGTTGCTGAATTCTTTCGCCGGGCGGCTGCTGCCCCCGGCACGGGAAACACGGAGCGCTGTCCCGGCCAGCAGAGCGGAGGAGTTTACCATGACCAGCGATAAGAGTGTGGTTCTCCGGGTGGTGGGAGAGCAAACCATCCACTGTGCAGGATGTGAGAGAACCATCCAGATGACACTCTCACGTCTGCCCGGCGTGCAGAAGGTAAAGGCCGATCACCGTACTCAGTTAGTCGAAGTTGAGGTTGAACCGGGACAGGTAGACACGGACACAATCCGGATAACGCTGGCCGAGATCGGCTGGGAAGCGGTAGAGGTGGAAAGCGGATAGGATGCAATCATGAACCTTGTTACACTGGGACTGCTGCCGATAGGGCTGGGACTGGTCGGGGCGTTCACGCCCTGCGCTCTGGGTGTAAACGCCGTTTTCCTGGGGTATACAACTGGCAAGCCCCGCCTTCAGCGGCTGAAGGAGTGGCTGGCTTTCGCTCTTGCCAGAGCCGCCTTCCTGACGGCCCTGGGGCTGGCCTTTGGTTTGCTGGGCCGATTAGTCGGTGATTTTGTTCGGAGCTACCAGCAGATCATCGCCTGGGGGTTGATCGTTCTGGGCGTCCTGTTTATAGCCAGCCGATTCTACCGACTGCCGTTGCCTTCTTTCAGCCTGATCGGCCAGCGCTCACCCGATCCGCACAGTGCGCTGGCGCTCGGCGCGGTGTTCGGCCTGGATGTTCCGGCCTGCACCAGCCCGTTGATACTGGGGCTGCTGGCACAGACCGTGCTGGTCGGAGACTACTTCTTCGGGGCGACCTCGCTTTTCCTGTTCGGGCTGGGTATGTCGCTCCCTCTGTTGCTGGTCAGCGCGGTGGATGGCCCCGACCGCTGGCTGGCGGAGACCGCGCGTCGCTACCGGACGGCTTTCTACGTTGTCGCTGGCGGGCTGTTGATCGTGGCCGGGGCCGCCGAGCTCTCGCCTCTGGTGATGTCTGTGGTGGGGGGCTGGATGCGTTATCTTGCCGAGCCGTTACTGGGGGCATTCTGAAGACGGACATAGGCCTTCGGGCAAGACAGAGAGGGAGATCAATGCAGCGAGCAAAGTGGCTGGTGGGTGTTCTGCTGATTCTGGCACTGATGACGAGCGTTGGGTCAGCGGTGGCTCAGGATGAAACCAAAACGATTATCCTGCCGGTCGAGGGGATGACCTGACCGTTCTGCTCAGCCTCCGTGGAGAACGTCCTGGAGGGCCTGGACGGCGTCGTGAACGCCGAGGCAGATTACAGACAGGGGATAGCAACCGTGACCTACATTCCGGAGCAGGTAACTCCTCAGCAGATGGTGGACGCTATCAACGATCAGACCTTTTTCCGGGCCTCGCTACCGGAGGTCTCCTCCGCTTCCAGCGAGCAGCGCACCGGAGGAACGAGGTGGGGGCTGGTGGTGCCTGTGGCTTTGCTCCTGATAGGGGGGCTGGCGCTATTGTGGCGCTCCCGTGGAGGCCTGCCCCGTGTTCGGCTGGAGTGAGGATCGGGCTTAATCCATATGCCGATTACCCGGAGATGCCGCTCTGTGGCTCTTGGAATCGCCCTGCTTGTTGCCGCCGCGTCTATATAAAAAGACCCGCGAGGAACACCTCGCGGCGCGGTTCGGCCACGTTCTTTCAGGTGAGGGCGGCAGGACTCGAACCTGCGGCCAAGAGCTTAAAAGGCTCCTGCTCTGCCACCTGAGCTACGCCCCCTTATTGCGGCGTAAGTATACCTTAGCTAAAGGTTCGCTGCCAGAGTTTTTCGGGCCTTTCGTCTGACCTCGCGCATAGCCCGTTTTCGGCTGCTTCAGGGCGAGTTTACGTCTCCCCGCACGTACTCGTCGAAGAAGGCCAGGTTGCGCTCCATCAGAAGGTCGAAGTCGCTCCCACGCAATGTATGCCCACCGTCTGGATACGACCAGAAAGTGACATCAAGCCCGGCCCCCTGCATCAGGGAGAAAAGCTCCTCTGACCATTCGTAGGGAACCCACTCGTCCGCTGTGCCATGGTGAATCATGACTGGCATCCGAACCCGATCCAGATAGTTGATTGGCGACAGGGCCGCGTAGGCTTCCGGGTTATCCTCTGGCGTACCATAGATGAGAGCGGTGGCGTTCATGGCCTGACGCTGCACGGGCCAGTAGCGTCGTCGGTAGGCCCAGTTGAGGGCTACGTCCCCGCTCATGGAGGCATACAGGACGACAGCATCTACTTCTTCGCTGATAACCATCGGCCACAGGCTGATCTCGCCCCCCATGCTATGGCCGATGATCCCTATCTGCCCGGGGGCGGCCTGTGGCAGGGAGGCAACCTGCGGGATCAGGTTGAGAACGTCTATCGCATACCCGATATGGAAAGGGTTCGGGCCGGGATCAGAATCGCCGTAGTTGCGGTAGTCGGGCATAAGGGCTATATACCCGCGCTCCGCCAGCCAGTCGGCGATCCGCCATGAGTCAAAGCCCGGCTCGTACCTGTCCGGTGGGGCATATCCGTGGTTGACGATAACAACCGGAAACGGCCCCTCGCCCGCCGGGATATCAACCAGCCCGCTGATCGTGAGATCGTCGCTACTATAGGTCATTCTGTAACGGGTGAAGGTCGGCTGTGCTCTGGCGACTTCGCCTACCACAATCCCCGTCCCTCCGTACTCGCGGGCTGCAAGTTCCGCGATCCGTAGACCCTTGAACGGATCAGGATCAGTGTCGCTGGCCGGTGAAGTCGTTGGAGTCACTTCCTCCGGGAATGACGGGAAAAGCGCAGTCGTGGGGGTGAGAATGATGGGCTGCTCAGATGTGGGCGGCGGCGCGGTCGGGTGACTCCCCTCCTGGGCCGCCCGCCCGGCCCCTG
>DRKO01000145.1 GCA_011051745.1 Chloroflexota bacterium
CCATCGGGACGCTGATCGCGCTGAATCGTCTGACCTATCTCTCCGTGATTGTGTTCTGGATCGTGGCCGACTCCCTTCCCGCTCTTGTCGGCGCGGTCCGCCTCTCGAACGGGTTCGCCTCTGTGCAACGGCTCTCGCTGGAGACCCTGCTGGCGGGCATCCGCCCCGATCTGATGCGCGGTGCGCCGATCCTGCTCGCCAATCTGGCCTGGATCGGCATCCGCACGTTTGATCGTCTGGTCGTGAACCTGACCTACAGCCTGGACACGTTCGCCCAGTACGTCTTTGCCGGTAGCGTTCTCTCGATCCTGCTGGGGATGGTGAACGTCGGCGGGAACGTTCTCTTTCCCTATCTCACCCGGACTTCGGAGAGCGCCCGTCAGAACGCCTACGGCCTGATCGAAGCCGTTCTGCTGGTGGGATGGGGTGGGAGCCTTCTCGCGCTCGCGCCTGTCCGGTGGTTGATCGGCGTCTGGCTGCCTGCCTATCAGCCCAGCCTGCCGATCCTCTCCATTCTGATGCTGGGTCTGGGGTTTGCTGCCGTGATCGGGGCGCTGCACAGCCCCTATTTTGTGGCCTCCGGGCGTCAGGACCTGTACCTCCTGTCGCTGGTCTCCGGCCTTGCCGCCATGCTTGTGACGGTCGGGGCGGTGCGTTTCCTGACCGATGATGTGCATCTGCTCGCCGTGACGTGGGTTCTGGTGCTGGGGGGGATTTATCTCCTGAACTCGCTCCGCTTTCTGCCGAAGGCCGGGATTGTCCCCTCCGGTGTGGGGCGGGCGGTGTTGTTCTGGGCGATCTGTGCCGGGACGAGTGTTCTAGTCCCTCTAGCCGTTGGGGAAAGCTGGATAGCCTCTGCTGTCTATTTGATCGTTTTCGGGCTTGCGACCGTGCTCATGTACGGCGCTCATCTGCGGGCGGCCTGGCGGCTGCTCCGGGAACCGGCCCCGGCGGGGTGAGAGGTGGCCTGTGGTTGATCTCTCCGTCGTCATCGTGACGTACAATCCGGGCGATCTGGTGCTCGGCTGCCTCCGCAGCGTCCGCTCGGAGGGGAGCGGCCTCTCATCCGAGCTCATCGTGGTAGACAACGCCTCGCAGGACGGCACGCCCGACCGCATCCGGGCGGAGTTTCCGGATGTGCGCCTGATCGTGAACGGGGAGAATCGGGGCTTTGCCGCCGCTAACAATCAGGGGTTACGGGTGGCGCGGGGGCGTTACCTGCTGATCCTGAATCCGGATGTGGAGGTTCATCCGGGTGCTCTGGCCGCGATGGTCTCGTTTCTGGAATCTCATCCGGATGTCGGGATCGTCGGCCCGCGCACGTATGATCCGGATGGACGTGTGGCCCTGACGGCCCGCCTCCCCCTGAGCGTGCCGACCGTCCTCTGGCAGTATCTGGGGCTGGATCGCCTGATGCCGTACCGGGTGTACGGCCACTACCGGCGGGCCTGTGAGCAGGCCGGGGAGCCGTTCGAGGTGGGCTGGGTGCAGGGTTCCTGTCTGATGCTCCGCCGTCTGGCCTGCGAGCAGATCGGCGGATTCGATGAGGCGTTCTTCCTGTTCGCCGAGGAGGCCGATCTCTGTCAGCGGGCGCGGGAGGCTGGCTGGCGGGTGTACTATCTGCCCGGCGCGGGTGTCACGCATCGCGAGTCGAGCAGCGTCTCCCGCTACGTCTACCGCAAGCTCCTGAACCATCACATCAGCCCCCTGTACTACTTCCGCAAGCGCGGGCGGGCGGGCGACGTTCTGGCGCTCAAGGCGGGGTTCACGCTGGAATTATGTCTGAAGTCCCTCGTGCGCCTTCTCCAGATGGCGGGTCGGCGTGGTTCTGATGCGCGTGCGCGGCTGCGGGCCTACTGGCGGGTTCTGGGCGAGGTCTGGAGGTACTAGCGATGCACGTCTGGATGCTCGACCCCGCCGCCATGACCCCGCACTACGATCTCCGGCTGACCGCCGCGCTGGGCGCTCAGGGGGTTCAGGTTCGCCTGCTGACCTCTCGCTTCCTCTATGAGGATCACGTCCCGCTGGCGGAGCAATTCGCGGATCATTTCTTCTTCCGTCCGCTTGAGTCGGGGGCGCAGACGCTCAGGGAGCGGCCCTGGCCCCGTCGTCTTCTCCGGCTGGCGATCTATCCTTTCGATCTGGCGCGTCTGTGGCGGGCCTTTCAGAGCGACCCGCCCGATCTCCTGCATGTTCAGTGGACGTGGTTCCCCCTGCTGGATCGAGGCCTTATCCGCCGCATGGCGGCGCGGGTTCCCGTCGTGCTGACGGTGCACGACACCCTGCCCCGCGCGGCCTCTATGACCCGTCTGGCTGATATGCGCCCTCTCTACGATCTGGCCGCGCATTTCATTGTCCACGCGGAGGAGAACCGGCAGGCCCTCCTCGCCCGTTCCGGCGTCGAGCCGTCGCGGGTGAGCGTCGTCCCGCATGGCCCGCTGATGGAAGAGCTTCCCGCCCCCTCCCGGAGCGCCGCCCGTGAGGCGCTGCGAATCGATCCGGGGGCAAAGGTGATCCTGTTTTTCGGCGTGATCAAGCCCTACAAGGGTTTGCTCGATCTGATCGAGGCCGTCGCCCTCCTGCGGCCTGAGTTCCCGGATGTGCATCTGTTGATCGTCGGACGCCCCGAAGGATCGGTTGAGCCGTACACTGCCGCCATCGCCGAAAAAGGGCTGAAGGACTGCACCTCGTTCTATCCGGGCTTCGCTCCGACGGAGCAGGTCCCCCTCTACTTCGCCGCTGGCGATGTTGTCTGCCTGCCCTACCATGAGGCCAGCCAGAGCGGTGTGCTCCTGACGGCCTATCGCTTCGGGCGGCCCGTTGTGGTGACCGGGGTCGGCGGCCTGCCGGAGAGCGTCGAGGAGGATGGGAACGGCTACATCGTGCCGCCGAAAGACCCTCCCGCGCTCGCCGCCGCGCTGGCGCGGATCATAGCCGATCCGGAGAAGGCGGAGCGTTTCGGGCGGCGTTCGCAGGAGCTGGCGCGGACTCGCTTTAGCTGGGAGCGGGCCGCCCGTCTCACTCAGGAGGTGTACGCTCGCCTCCTCTCTGCGGGAAGCCGCCGGGAGGGGAACCCCTCATGAGCAACCACGAGTGGCCGCCTGTCTCGGTTGTCATGCCGATCTACAACGAGGCTGCCACCATCGAGCGCAGCCTGCGGGCCATGCTTACTCAGGACTAC
>DRKO01000146.1 GCA_011051745.1 Chloroflexota bacterium
ATCTTCCTCCTGAACAGCCCCTACGGCCCCGATGAGGTCTGGGATCACCTCCCGCGTCGGGTGCAGGAGCAGATCATCGAGAAGAAGCTGAAATTCTACATGATCGACGCTTACTCCGTCGCCAAGGAGGTCGGGCTGGGCGTGCGCATCAACACCATCATGCAGACCGCCTTCTTCGCCATCAGCGGCATTCTGCCGCGCGAGGAAGCCATCGCCCGCATCAAAGAGGCCATCAAGAAGACCTATGGCAAGCGGGGCGAGGCCATCGTCCGGCAGAACTACGCCGCCGTTGACGCCACGCTTGAGAACCTGCACGAAGTTCAGGTCCCCGACCGCGTCACCAGCACCATCGAGATGCCGCCCGTCGTCCCGCCCGAAGCGCCGGAGTTTGTCCAGAAGGTGACCGCTCCCATGATCGCCGGCAAAGGCGACCTGCTGCCCGTCAGCATGTTACCCGCCGACGGAACCTACCCCAGCGCCACCACTCAGTGGGAGAAGCGCAACATCGCGCTGGAAGTCCCCGTCTGGGAGCCGGACATCTGCATCCAGTGCGGCAAGTGCGTGCTGGTCTGCCCGCACGCCGTCATCCGCGCCAAGGTCTACGACGAGAGCTATCTGGCCGACGCGCCTCCCACCTTCAAATCCGCCGACGCCCGCTTCCGGGAGCTCAAGGGCCAGAAGTACACCCTTCAGGTGGCCGTCGAGGATTGCACCGGCTGTCAGCTCTGCGTGGAGGTCTGCCCCGCCAAAGACAAGACTCAGGTCGGGCGCAAGGCCATCAACATGGCCCCGCAGTTGCCTCTCCGCGAGCAGGAGCGCGAGAACTGGCGCTTCTTCCTGGAGTTGCCTGACATCAGCCGCCACAACGGGCTTAAATTCACCAACGTTAAGAACGTGCAGCTTCTGCGCCCCCTGTTCGAGTTCTCCGGGGCCTGCGCGGGCTGTGGCGAGACGCCTTACCTCAAGCTGATGAGCCAGCTCTTCGGCGACCGCACCATCGTTGCCAACGCGACCGGCTGCTCCAGCATCTACGGCGGCAACCTGCCGACCACGCCCTGGGCGATGGACAACAACGGGCGCGGCCCGGCCTGGAGCAACTCGCTCTTCGAGGACAACGCCGAGTTCGGGCTGGGTATGCGGCTGACGATTGACAAGCAGACCGAGTACGCCGCCGAGCTGGTCCACCGGCTGCGGGACGTTATCGGGGCCGATCTGGCAGACGCGCTGCTCAACGCCGACCAGAGCGACGAGGCGGGCATTGATGCCCAGCGGGAGCGGGTCGCCCGGTTGAAAGCCCTCCTTCAGGACATAGACGATCCGGCAGCCAGAGACCTGCTGAGCCTGGCCGATAAGCTCGTCCGCAAGAGTATCTGGATCGTCGGGGGCGACGGCTGGGCCTATGACATCGGCTACGGCGGGCTGGATCACGTCCTCGCCAGCGGGCGGAACGTCAACGTTCTGGTGCTGGATACCGAGGTCTATTCCAACACCGGCGGGCAGGCCTCCAAGGCGACTCCGCTGGGCGCGGTCGCCAAGTTCGCCGCCGCCGGAAAGCCCCTGCCCAAGAAAGACCTGGGCATGATGATGATCACCTATGGCAACGTCTACGTCGCGCAGGTCGCGATGGGGGCCAGCGACGCCCAGACCGTCCGCGCCTTCCTGGAGGCCGAGTCTTACGACGGCCCCTCGATCATCATCGCCTACAGCCACTGCATCGCTCACGGCATTGACATGTCAAAGGGCCTGACGCAGCAGGAGCTGGCCGTCAAGTCGGGGTACTGGCCGCTGTACCGCTACGACCCCCGCCTCAAGGCCGAAGGGAAGAACCCCTTCCAGCTTGACTCCAAGCCGCCGAGCATCCCGCTCAAGGAGTACGCTTACAACGAAGCACGCTTCCGCATGCTCACCCAGACCATGCCTGAACGCGCTGCCCGTCTGCTGGAGGAAGCTCAGGAGGCGGTGCTGGAGCGGTGGCACAAATACGAGCAAATGGCCCGGATGTGGGAGCCTGAGCCGGAGGAAGAGCTCAGCCCGGAAGCCGGGTGATCTGAACGAAACCCCCGTCCCGGATGGTCCCGCTGGATCATCCGGGACGCTCATCTTTCGGCGCAGCGTGGCTACCCAGCAGAGATATCAGGAGCGAGAAACGATGGACCTGAGCACGAGCTATCTGGGCATGACCCTTAAAAACCCGATTGTGCCATCCGCCTCTCCCCTCTCGGAGAGCGTGGACAAAATCCGCCGCCTGGAAGATGCGGGCGCGGCGGCGGTGGTGATGTACTCTCTCTTCGAGGAGCAGATCACTGCCGAAAGCCATCAGATCGATCACTACCTGAGTTACGGGACGGAGAGCTACGCCGAGGCGCTCAGCTATTTTCCCGAAGCGGCGGAATTCAGGGCCGGGCCGGAAGAGTACCTTGACCTGATCAGCCGGGCAAAGGCCGCTGTGGACATCCCCATCATCGGGAGCCTGAACGGCGTTTCAACCGGCGGCTGGATCGAGTACGCCCGCCGCATTCAGGAAGCCGGGGCTGACGCGCTGGAACTGAACGTCTACTACATCCCGACCGCCATCGAGCTAACCGGCGCAGAGGTTGAACAGATATATCTGGACGTTGTGCGGGATGTGAAAAGCAGCCTCTCGATTCCGGTCGCCGTCAAGCTCAGCCCTTACTTCAGTGCGCTGGCGAACATGGCCCATCGGCTGGCCGAAGCCGGGGCCGATGCGCTGGTGCTCTTCAACCGCTTCTACCAGCCCGATTTCGACCTCGAAAAGCTGGAGGTGGTTCCTCACCTGGTGCTGAGTTCTTCCTACGAGTTACGTCTGCCCCTCCGCTGGGTGGCTATTCTCTACGGACGGGTGGACGTGGATTTCGCCATCACGAGCGGCGTACACACCTACGAGGACGTGCTCAAGGGCCTGATGGCCGGGGCCAGCGTCACCATGATGGCCTCCGAACTGCTCCGAAACGGCGTCGGGCGCATCTCCGAGATTCTGGATCGGATGACCGCCTGGATGGAAGAGCACGAGTACGAGTCGGTCACCCAGATGCGCGGCAGCATGAGCCAGAAGCACGTCGCTGAACCCGCCGCCTTCGAGCGGGCCAACTACATGAAGGTGCTGCAATCCTGGCGACCCGACCCGACCGGCAGGGGCCACTGACCCCGCCGTCCCCCTGAAACCTGAGCGACTTACTCGCGTGCGCTTCCCCGGCTCCCCTTCGGCAGAGGGGAGCCGGGCTTGTTTCCCGGCCCGGTTTCCTCGTATACTGCACACAGGGCAGCACCTGCCAGCAGGAAAGCAAGGAATGAGAAACGGGAGAACGGCGTGCCATGAAGCGCTTCCGCCTTACTCTGCTCTTTGTAGCTCTGATGCTCGCCCTGTCCGCTCTGGCCTGTAACCTCCCCGGCGCACATCCCACCCGCCCCACCGTGACGATCCAGTCCCCGGAGTCGGGCGTCACCGTCCCCGTCAACGAGCCGCTGATCATCTCCTCCCTCGCCACCGACACGGGCGGACCGGGCGTGGCCCGCGTTGAGCTGTTCGTCAACGGCGAATCCGTGCGCGTGGACGAATCCCCCGCCGGAGGGCTGACCGTCTTTGATCTGGCCCAGACATGGGTCCCCGACACGGAAGGCGAGGCGACCATCACGGTGATCGCCTATCGCGAAGACGGAACCCCCAGCAACGCCGCCACCATCACCGTAACGGTCGCTGGCCTGACCCCCGCCCCTCCACAGACCCCGCCGCCCGGCCTTTCGCCTTCCGCCCTTCCTCCGACCGGCAGCCCGGAGGAAGCGACCGCCGCCATTGTTCAGGGTCGCGTTGTGACGCCCGCCAACATTCGCTCAGGCCCCGGCCCCTTCTGTTCCATCATCGGAACCGCCGACGCGGGCACGATCCTTAACCTGCTGGAATACAGCCGTGACCGTCTGTGGTTCAAGACCGACTATCTGGGTCCCGACCGCGTCGGCTGGATATCCATTCAGGCCGTCGCTCCTCAGAGCGACACGAGTCTGATCCCCCGGGGCGACCGGACGGGTTGTCAGGGTTGCGGGGATGGGGCCTGCAACCTTCAGGAGACCTGTTTTGACTGTCCCGAGGATTGCGGCGAGTGTTGCGGCAACGCCGTCTGTGAGCCTGACTATGGCGAAGACTGCGGCACGTGCGAGGCCGATTGTGGCCCCTGTTGCGGGAACGGTCTCTGTGAGGCGGAGCGTGGCGAGGATTGCGGAACCTGTGAGGCCGATTGTGGCCCCTGCTGCGGAAACGCCGTCTGCGAGCCGGGGCGCGGCGAGGACTGCGGAACCTG
>DRKO01000147.1 GCA_011051745.1 Chloroflexota bacterium
AATCTCCGTCGGGTCGCCCCGGCTGTGGCATGAGCCGCACAGTTCTGAGTCGCGGTTCACCTCAAGCGGGATATCCGGGTTCTCGACGTGCTGGCTGGCCGGGCCGTGGCAGGCCTCGCACTGGATGCCGGGCAGAGCCCAGGTTCCGATGAGGCCGGGCAGGCCATCCTGGTTCCCCTCCGGGCTGTAGCCGGTGGTGTGGCACGAGCCACAGTCGTAGGGCTTCTCCTCGCCGGCGTGGTAGCCCACCCAGTTCGGCCCCATATCGAGGTCTTCGTTGTACAGGTTGTACTGAGTGGTCGCGTTTTCATCTTCCCCGGTGATGATGTAGCCCTCCAGGTCAATGAAACGCGCCTTCCAGCCGTAGCCGCCGATCACGTAGGAGATGTCCTCCCAGGTGTAGCCCTCCGGCGGATCGGGTACACGCGAGAACGGATACTCAGGCGGCTGCCCGTCAACAACGGGGTTCAGCTTGTAGGGGTGTCCGCTCTGCATAAAGGTGTTGTACGTGTCCTCGTGACACTCGGCACAGGCTTCGCTGCCGACGTATTCCGCTGCCTCAGCGGCGGCGGCTTCGCCCGGAGGACCAGCCGGTCCCTGCGGTCCTGGGGGGCCTGGCGGACCCTCCGGACCTGGCGGACCCTGCGGGCCAGCGCACGCTATAAACAGTGCGCCCACAGCGAGTAGCGAGGCCACAAGGACTACCATCCGGATGGTAGTTCTTCTGGGCACAGGATATCCCTCCTTTCCTCTAGTTGTGAAAGTCTTGCCCTGTCCCAACTTTGCTTTGCTCCCATATATGGGGTGTTCGACCCAAGAACACAATGGGACATTAACAGTATCACACCGTTAGATATAAGATATAGAGTGATGAAGGTCATATTGCTTTGGGATAAATGTCACAATCATGACATTTGTCCCGCATTGAAGGGTGACGTTCAACACCTGTGCATATGGGTTATCTAACCCATAATCAGTATGAGGGAGTAACGCGACCTCAGGTAGAAACGGAACCTGATAAAAGGGGCAGTACCTCGCCCGCTTTTTTCCTGATTGCCACTGGAGGCTCAGATGCGTTTGCGATGGCAATTTACGATCCCCCTGCTCCTGATCGTCACCGCCCTGGCAGGGATTCAGATCGCCTCAGCGCGAGAGGGGGGGATCGGGGAAAGTCTAGAGAGTCTGCTGGGCAAGACTTCGTTCGATGAGCGCTGCCTGAGATGCCATGCGGGAAGCGATGCGACGGTGAGGTTTGAGAACGGAGAGGAGCGCAGCGTCAATTTTGACCTTGACGCCTTCAACGCCTCCGTTCACGGGGCCAGCAACCCGGAAGGGTATCTCTCCTGTTACGATTGTCACGGTGACTATCGCTTCCCTCATGAGGGCGGGCCTTATGAGACGCCTCGCGATCTGCGGCTGGAACTCAGCGCCCGGTGCGAGGGTTGCCATTCCTATCAGGCCGAGTTGCGCAGTGAAAGTGTACACACCGTCGCGCTGGAGGAGGGGAACCCCGATGCGCCCGTGTGTGTGGACTGCCATGGATACCATGATGTGAGCCAGCCGGGCGTCCCCCGTGCGGCGATCTCGCTGACCTGCGGGAACTGCCATTCCGAAATACTGGAACAGTATCGCGAGAGCGTACATGGCGCGGCGCTGCTGGAGGAATCCAACCCTGATGTTCCTACCTGCATTGACTGCCACGGCGTGCATCGCATCTCTGACCCGACAACCAATCTGTTTCGTGTGCGCTCACCGGAGCTCTGCGCCAAGTGCCACGCCAACAAGGAACTGATGAGCCGGTACGGCATCTCGACAGAGGTCTTCGATACCTACGTCGCTGATTTTCACGGGTCTACCGTCATCCTCTTTGAGCATGAGGACCCCAACGCTGAGGTCAATAAAGCGGTCTGCTACGACTGTCACGGCGTGCATGACATCCGTCCGCCGGACGATCCCAATTCATCCGTCCTTCAGGAGAACCTGCTGGAGACCTGCCAACGCTGCCACCCGGATGCCGACGCCAACTTCCCGGCGGCCTGGATGAGCCACTACGAGCCTTCGCCGGATAAGTATCCCCTCGTCTATTACGTTGATCTCTTTTACAAGATATTCATCCCTCTGGTGCTGGGATTCTTCGTGTTCGTGATCGCCACTGACATCATCCGGAGGTTGCGTGACAGGCTGAACGTTCAGAGTGAGTCGTGAGGGGGAATCAAAATGAGCTGGCAGGGCAGGGTTAGGGCCGCTTTTGCGGCGTTTGTAGCCCGTGCACGAGAGTTTCTCTTCCCACCGCCTGGGTCTTCGCGGTTGCGCCAGGTCCTGCCCTACGCTGCGCTGGGCGCGTTGACGCTCGTCTTCCTGGTGACCGGGGTCTACACATGGGAGTACACCAACTCACCTAGCTTCTGCGGGGAAACCTGTCACACCATGCCGCCGGAATATACGGCCTATCAGGTCTCGCCCCATGCGCGGGTTGCATGTGTTGAGTGCCATATCGGGCGCGGTTTCATCTCCACACGCATCACACGCAAAGCGGGCGACATAAGGCACGTGGTAGATACCCTGCTCCGCACCTATGAGTACCCCATCTACGCGGACAGGCTGCGCCCCGCACGCGAAACCTGCGAGCGATGCCACTACCCGGCCAAATTCTCCGACGACTCGCTGCGCCAGATCGTTCAGTATCTCGATGACGAAGACAACACCAGAGTCTCGATCTTTCTGGCTATGCGAACGGGCGGCGGCAGTCGGCGGCAGGGGTTGGGCCGGGGCATCCACTGGCACATTGAAAATGAAGTCTGGTTTGTCGCGCTGGATGACCTTCAGCAGGAAATCCCTTATGTGCGTGTCGTCGGGCCGGATGGCGAAGAGGATGTTTATGTCGCCCTGGATTCACCCCTCTCTACTGAGGAATTGGCCGGAATGGAGCAGGTGCGGATGGACTGCATCACCTGCCACAACCGCATCACCCATAACATCCTTCCTCCCGATCAGGCGGTTGATCTGGCGCTCGGACGTAACCAGATAGACCCCGATATTCCGTTCATCCGTTACATAGCAGTGAGCGTGCTGAGCAACGAGTACAGCACGGATGAGGCCGCCCGCACGGCGATCCGCCGCATAGCCGATTACTATGCTGAGGAGTTCCCGGAGTTCTACGCGGAGAACCAGCCAAGCGTTGAGCAGGCCGTGGCCGCTCTGCTTGATATCTATGATGTCTCCGTCTTTCGCGAGCAGGAAGTGGACTGGCGGACACATCCCGACAACCTGGGGCATAAAGATTGGCCGGGATGCTTCCGTTGCCATGACGGCCAGCACGTCAACGTGGAGGGGGCCGCCATCCGTCTGGAATGCAACCTGTGCCATTCCATCCCGCAGGTTGTGGGGCCGGGGGTGATCGAGCCGAAGCTATCGCTTGCCACCGGGATGCAGCCGGAGTCGCACTTCAGCACACACTGGCTTAACCTGCACCGCGAGTCGTTTGACCAGTCCTGTCAGGCCTGTCACGATGTGCGCAATCCCGGCGGCACGGACAACAGTTCCTTCTGCTCCAACTCCGCCTGTCACGGCATCTCGTGGGAATACGCCGGTCTGGATGCCCCCGGTCTGGCCGAGATTCTGGAGAACGAAAGGCCGATCCTGGAGGCCGCTCCGGCGTTGCCAGCGGGCACAGACTGGCCGACCTTCACAGGCCAGATCGGGCCGCTGTTTGAGAGGCGCTGTACCGGTTGCCACAACCAGACAATGGCGACCGGGGGACTGGTTCTCGAAACATACGATGCCGCTATGGCCGGAGGCAAAGATGGCCCGGTTATCCTGCCCGGTGACACCGAGGCCAGCCTGCTCGTCCAGTACCAGCGGGAAGGGCACTTCGCCCAGCTTACAGACGACGAATTACAGACCGTCATTAACTGGATCAACAACGGCGCACCGGAAAGCTAGGTTGCAAGAGAGCGCTTCGTGTGCCCGACAACAGGAGGGAACCTTCCAGAAATGGCTACCGAGAAAAAAACCAGAGGCAGGGAAGCCTTCCAGCGCTTTACTCTCTCCCAGCGCATTGAGCATATCATCCTGGTTGTCGCCTTCACCGGTCTGGCCCTGACTGGCCTGCCCCAGAAGTTCGCCCTCCAGCCCTGGGCGGAGACGATGATCGCTTTTATGGGAGGGATCGAGCGAGTACGGATCATCCACCGCGTGATGGCTGCCGTCCTGATGCTGGAGACGATCTATCACGGCGGGGTTGTGACGTACAAGCTGTATGTACTGCGTCAGCCCCCTTACATGCTGCCCAGTTTCCAGGATGTCCGGGATATGATCTACATCATCGCCTATAACCTGGGCCTGCGCGACGAACGGCCCAAGATGGGGCGCTTCAACTTCGAGG
>DRKO01000148.1 GCA_011051745.1 Chloroflexota bacterium
CCGCTTCTTCGTCCAGGGAAAGCCGGTCGCCCCCATGGCAGATCACGCATCCAAAAACGTCGGTTGGATGCGAATCGCTGATCTGCTCGATGCCCTCATGGCAGGTCAGACACAGTTCAGGTTCTCCCGTCAGCGTTGGGGTGATCAGCCGAACCTGCGGGTCGTCCTGATAACGTGACCAGGGAGGCGTTGTCTGCCGGTGTATGGCCGCAAAAAGCGCGGCCAGCAGGGCCAGCGTACCCACAAGGACGTGAGCACGTGAACGAAGAGCGAGAGAAGCCAGCTCGCGGAAGGACATAGGAGCCTACCTCAGCGCAGCGCGGACAGTCAGGACGAAGATGGCAACGACGAGCAGTGTAAGGACGATCTGGGCTACTCGCCCCTGCCTGTTAAACCAGATAGCTATCCCCTCGTTTGACCAGTCCATGTAGGGCAGCAGGGTGAGAAGCAGGATAACAACCAGGGGGGTGATCACCCCCGCTATGGCCGGGGGCCAGATGCGTAGCAACTCCTGCACCCACAGGAATATCCAGGGGGCTTTGGTGTGCTCCACTAGCGCGCCCGGTTCGGCGGCTGGTCCCAGAGGAGGGTCTATGAAGGTGGCAAGCAGAATGATCGTGGCGGTGGTCAGGAAGAAGATCAGCACCTCGCGGCGCACGATGACGGAGCGGTCGGTGCGCGGTAAAGGCGGCTCTCCGGGTTTGCGCTCCGGGCTGGAGATACCTCCATCCCGGCGAACACGGAAGCCATGCCAGGCAATGAGAAAGAGCATCGGGATGGCAAGCCCCATCACGTGCCAGGCGTAGAAGCGCAGGAGCGTGGCCTCGCTGATCGAAGGGCCACCTACAACGAAGCGGTATAGGCTCTCTCCCAGCGTCAGGGCCTCTTCCTCCCCTGTCGCCGGACGGCCTCCGCAGGCCGCGAGCAGAAAAGCCACGCTGAAGATGAGAAGGAGGGGGATAAGAGCGTACTGTCTGGAGCGTTTCCGGTGCATGGTCAACCTCGAATCTCAGGCGGCTGTGCAGAGCCTATCTTAGGCAGGTCGGGCCTTGGTGGCGAGTGTCAAACATCACAGGAGGCGACGGCAGGATGTCACGGGCTGGCCTCTTCCCACCCGCGAGTGTCCACAATGGCGTTCGTCTCGCACGAATCGCCGGACGGCGGGCGGACGATACGCGGCATCCCCCAGCCAGCCCAGTCGCCCGTGTAATCCCCCCGCGGGCCGGGTCCCGTCTGGAAGGATAGACGGATCGGTTGACCCCCGTAAGGGCTGAGGTCGAGCAGGAAAGGATGCCAGTGGTGATCAACTGCATCGTTAGTGAGGGTGTACTCGAAGAGCCGCGAACTCTGATCTCCGGCTTCGACCTCGACGATGAACGTCGCTCCGTCGCCCCCCCACCCCCAGCTATCGGGGAACATAGAAATATCAAACCTCAGACATACGGGGGACGAAGGCAACTCCAGCGTGTAACTCAGACGGGCGTCAGGTTGCATAAGAATGGTCGGGTAGGAATCTTCTCCCGGCAGGTGAAAGTCCATGACCGAAACGGGCGGATCGGACTGGTACTCCACCTCTGCCCCGTCGAAGCGGGCGATCAGGTCGGCCCACGTCACCGCATCCAGCAGATCGGGATCATTCAGACGGCTCCAGTACGGCTTCAGACGGAAGAACTGGAAGCGCCCGAACTCGTACTCTTTAACATAGTGCCGGGCCGTGAACCCGCTGTACTCCGGTATGTCGCGCCACGAGTCGTTAGGGTTCTGGAAGTCGAAGAAAGTCCGGTCAAACGTGGTGAGCAGAATGTAAACCGGCGGGTTGCGGTAGATGGCATCGAGCGCTTCCGCCCGCCATTCCTCCTGCCAGGGGTTGCCTCCCCGGATGTGCATCAGGAGCGGCTCATTATAGATGAACCTCGTCGGGCTGTGCCGCTGGGCAAGATAGTAAATGGCGGCATGGTGTCCCCAGACCCAGATCGGATCGTCCGGTTCGGTACGCTCGCGCAGGTAATCGGCCGCCACCATTTGATCCCAGACTCCCTGTGACTCAAAGAACGTTTCGGGGTCTTCCCGCCCCGTCAGGTAGTCGCCCAGAATCAGCCATTGATCGGCGTAGAAGAACAGAGCAACGTTCACCGCAATGGCGGTGCTCAGGGCGGCGATCACGGGCTTTCTGGCAGGAGCTGGAAGCCCGTCCCACTCGATCAATTCGCGGAGCAGCGCGCCTATCGCAAGGGAGAGGGCTGGCAGGCTGGCTGTCCAGTGGTAGGGGGTGAAACGTTGTTGTACCCACACGACGGCGATCCCGGCCAGTATGTAAAGGACGAGCGGCCAGCCATACCAGCGTCGTCGCCAGGTGGCAAGCCCGCTCCCCACGAAGGCCAGACCGAAGATAACAGGCAGCCGTCCGAAGTAGAGCAGCGTTTGCTGCACGGGCTTGGAGCGGATGGCGTACTCGTCCGGGTTAAGCTGTGCTTTCGGGAAGTAGAAGAAAATGAAGCGGACATGCGTCAGGGCGTCATCGAGTGCGTTGGCTGCCAGCAGGCCGATGCTGAAAAGGCCCACTACCGCCAACGCGCCGCCCAGGGTCCACCCGAAGATCGCCAGACGGGCCCGGAGGGGCCGCTCAGTTTCCCCCAGAGGCAAACCGGCTATCACGGAGAGAGCAGCGACGCCAAACGGCAGGGCCAGAGCATACTTATACAGGACTGCAATCGCCAGAACGCCTCCGGCAGCCAGGTAGAGCCAGCGACGCTTTGAGCGGGGGCCGAGGGTCAGGGAGAGCAGTCCCAGCAGAGCGAAGAAGTTGGCAAAGCTCTCCGGCTGAGCGTTCATGTCAAAGCGGACGATGACGGCCAGCAACCCGTATAGTAGCCCGACCCCGTAGGCCAGCGTCAGATTCCTGAGCCAGCGATAGGCCAGAGCGGCCAGCACGAGGGCCGTCGCGGCGATGACGAAGGCGTTCAGGATGTATGGCCCGGCACTGTTAACACCAAAGAGGAGTTTGGCGAGCGCGTAGGTGTAGTGCAGGGCAGGCCCTTTAGTGTCCCAGCAGTCTCGATAGGGAGCTCCGCCTGCCAGCAGTACATCGGCACAGGTGGCGTAAACGCCCTGATCGCGGCTGAGCGGAACGTTCCAGAAGGGAGCTGCCACCCCGATCACCGCCACAAAGACGAGCAACGCAAACGGCCACCGGATACGTTGCAGCCATCGGGCAATGTGGGGCGGGATGGGTCGAAAGCGTGATTCAGGCTGGCTACTCATTTTATCGGGTATCTCCTGACGCTTCGGCCCGGAGGGCTATCCGTCCGGGCATGTGGTAGAATGGCATCAATGGAGGATGCCCGGAGTTTCATAACAAATATAATGCGTAAGGGTAACATGAAACAACCGGTTCGTGACAGTGCTATCGCGTTGTTTCTTTTTCTCTTTGTCTCTGCCCTCTATTTTGCGACGGTCACCGGTGTGACCTCCAGCAACGATGGCAGCCACTATGCCCTCGTCCGGGCGTTGGTCGAGCGTCACAGCTTTGAGATATCGCCTTATATGGCCTTCACCGAATATCAGGATTACGCCCTGCGCGGAGACCTGCGCTTCAGTGATCGCCCGCCCGGCACAGCGTTGCTGGCTGCGCCTCTGTATGCGCTGGGCACGGTGGCTCCTCGTCCCCCGGTGGATATCCCATCCAGACACGATGCGGCTAACCCTTATCTGGTCTATGCCCTTCTGCTCCCTCCACTGGCCGGTGGCGGGGCGATCACGCTCTTCTACCTGACCCTGCGCCAGCACTTCGCCCGCTCTCAATATGCGGCCCTGCTGGTCAGTCTGGCGCTCGCCTTGGGCACAACGACCTGGAAGTACGGCAGTGTGCTGTATTCCCACGCTCAGGCCGCGCTTACCGTCTGGCTGGCCCTGTATCTGACCTTTCGCATTGAATCCCGACGGGTTCCCTCCTGGCCTCCGGCTTTGCTTCTGGGTTTCGTTCTGGGGTTTGCCCCTTTGATCGAGTATACGAGCGTGCTGTTTTCAGCGATTATCGGATTCTACCTGCTGTTGAAGCTGTTGCCATCTCTGCGGTCGGCCTGGAGTGACGATGAGCAGCGAAGCCGATGGCTGGCGACTCTGATCTCTCTGGGGATTGGGGCGGCCGTCCCGATCGGTTTCCTGCTTCTCTACAACACCCTTAACTTTGGCGGTCCGTTCGAAGTCTCCACCTTCAACGCCGACACCGAGTTGTGGCCTCAGAACGCCGGACTTGCCGCCGACTTTGCGACTCCCCTGCCTGTTGGGTTGCAGGGATTACTCTTCTACGGGAGCGACAATCAGGGCATCTTTCTGCTTTCGCCTGTCACTCTCATCGCGCTGGCCGGTCTGCCCGCCTTCTTTCGTCACTCCCGGCGAGGGTTCGCCCTGCTGATGGGCCTTTTCGTTGTGTACCTGCTGCTTTTCGCCAAGAGCACAACCTTCAACCCGCTCACCAACGATGGCCGCTATCTGACCCCGTTCATCGGATTATTGCTTGTCCCTCTTGCGTTCTGGGTGGACGAAGTCTATCGGCCCGCACGTGGCGAACTGCGGGAGTTGGGGCTTTCGCTGCTTCTGTTCGGGCTGCTGTTCCTCTCGATTCGCAATCAGGCCATGCACATCGCGCTCTCCTGGAACTACGATCTGGATTTGAGCCGCCTGCGCCCAATGGCGATCCCGCCGGAGAATGTGCGATACCTGCTTGGGACGCTTTTCCGCAATGCAGGTAACCTGCCAGTTCTATGGATGGTCGAGTTACCGGCTCTGGCGTTTGGCTGGCTGGCGATGCGCTGGCGGCGGATGCAAAAAGAGCGACTGGTCGCCCAGCCGCTCAGTCCCTCCCACTCCAGAGAATAATCACTCACCATACCGCTCGCCCCCCCTCACCGCACGGGCGGCGGTCAGGAGCATATCGGGCCTCTGGCGGAACATTTCCCAGGGGACCCGTCCGGCGGCGATGTCCGATACAGTCAGTGCCAGCACGTGGTTGACCGGAACCAGTCGATCCATCCGATCCGCTGCCTGCACGATGGCTCCGTTCAGCCAGGGGACTTCTGTCCGGCGTTTCTTTGCTCTCAGATCCGCCAGCAGCGAGGGCGGCTTGGCTCCCCGACCAGTGGCGACCTGCCGCAGCAGAAGAGGGCGCAGCAATGATGCGGGGAGATATTGAACGGCGAGGGCCAGCAGTCGGGCCGGAGACCCCGGCAGGTTGACGACACTGATCCCCTGCAGATGGATGATCGCGATGGCCTCGCGCAGGGCCTCGTACTCAATCGCGAACAACTCCGGATCGGCGAAGATATCATCCGGGGACATATCCAGAATCGCCGCCGTCGCGTTCCCAACGATGTTGAGCAGCAGCTTGGACCACTTCAAAGAAGCGGCTGTTTGAACCGTTGTAGTGGGCAGTTGCGTTTGCCGGAGCGCTTCCAGAACCGGCGTCGCCGCCGGGGAGTCGACCGCTACCGCGAGGCCACGGGGCTTTTCCTCCACGACGATCCCCGGTTCCGGCATAGAGACCGGGGTTGTCATGGTTCCTGCCGCGACCCGTTCTGCCCCAAAGGCCGCGATCAGCGACTCTTCGTTGCCGACCCCGTTCTGGAAACTCACAATCGGGGGAGGCTTCACCAGCCGGGCCTGAAGCTCAAGGGTGGACTGGACGGTGTCGTAGGCCTTCATGGTGAAGGCGATCCAGTCATACTCTCCGCTCAGAGCCTCATCCAGACTGCTCGCCGCCCGGATATCCCGTATATGCAGGGTGCTCTGAGCCGTCCGAATTGCCAATCCGCTGGCCCGGACGGCTCTGGCGAGTGGCTCACGCCCCAGCAGCGTGACTGAGTGCCCGGCGGCGGCCAGATGTCCGCCGATGTAACACCCGACCGCACCCGCTCCATAGATCAGGATGCGCATCTGCCTGTTCCCGCTACGGTCCCTGGCTCAGATCAGGGATGAACCTCTGCCACGACTCATCAATCTCGACTTCACTCTCGCTGCGCCACTCGTTCAGCAGGTCCCGAAATTCCTGCTGACGCTGGCGTTCCTGCTCCTGCGGGGTGGTCGGAACCTCCCGACGGTCGTACACCTTGATGATGTGCCACCCGAATTGAGTCTCAACCGGTGCGCTGATCGTCCCAACAGGGATGCTGAAGGCAACTTCCTCGAAGGGGGCCACCGTGTCTCCGGGGCTCAACCAGCCCAGATCACCACCCTTGTAAGCGTTCGCCGTGTCCAACGAGAGCTCGGCAGCCAGCTTCTCGAATTCCTCCCCGGCCTCGATGCGATCCAGAATGGCCTGCGCCTCTTCCTCCGTCTCGACCAGAATATGAGCGGCGTGTACGACGATCTTGGTCTGATCCGCTTCCAGATTGAGGGCCTCCATGAGGCGCTCCCGCAAGAGCTGCGTTCGCGCGTAGTCCTTTATCAGTTCTCTGGCCCGTTCTTCGGAGATACCCGCAAACTCGCTGACCCCTCCCAGCAGGCCGGAGAGCGCCTGATTATAGTCCTCCTCGGTCATCGGCTCTCGCGTGGGAGGCGGTGGC
>DRKO01000149.1 GCA_011051745.1 Chloroflexota bacterium
AAGAATCCAGAACGTCAGGTCATCACTCTGGGGCGCACCGCCGATGAATTCGTCAATGGCCCCCAAAACGCGCCCCATGATCTGCTCGACCGGCAGGGCATGAAACCGCCGGAGAGTCGCCCTGAAACGCTCCAGCCCCCACTCCGTGTAATCCGCCCGCATGGCCTCCGTCACCCCGTCGGTGTAAGCGACCAGCATATCCCCGACGTGGAGCGTGACGCCATGCTCCTCAAGCTCGATCTCCGGCAACACCCCCAACGCGATCCCCCGGCAGCGAAGCGCGGTGACACGGGGCCGCTCCCCGCCCCGGACAAGCAGCGCCGGATTGTGGCCGCCGCTGGCATACGTCACCCGACCGGTCAGGGGATTCCAGACGGCGTAAAAGACGGTCACAAACAGATCGCCCCGCGAATCGTTGAAGAGCAACTGATTCATGCGGATCAGCGTCTCCGCCGGTGAGGTGCGGCTGATGGCTGCCGCCCTCAGCAGGGTACGGCAAACCGCCATAAAGAGGGCTGCCGGAATGCCCTTATCCGCCACATCGGCGATCACCAGACCCCACAGGCCATCCCGCAGAGGGATAAAGTCGTAGAAGTCGCCGCTGACCTGATGGGCGGCCCGCCACGTGGCAGCGATCTGCCAGCCCGGCTCCTGAGGAGGAACCTCCGGGATGAAGCTGGCCTGAATATCATGCGCGACGCGCAACTCCTGCTCCAGCCGATCACGCTCAACAAGCCGGGCCTGAAGCATCGCCGCCTCAAGGGCGGTGGCCGTCTGATGAGCGATGCCGGTCAGGATGTTCAACAGACGGGGATCGGCAGCCTGACCCCGACGGGGATCATCCACGAGGAGCAGGCCCACCGTCTCCCCCTTCGCCCGCAGGGGGAAGCCCAGCACAGAAGACGCCATCATAAGGCGGGCGACCGGCTCCGGCAGGTGTAGCTGATAACCTTCCCCGGCCCCTAACGGTTCGTCAACCAGCGTGAGAAGCTCCAGAAAGGGATGCTCACGGGCGGGGAGAGGGCTGGCGGCAAGCTCGTTGTACCGCTCAGCCGCGATGCCGAACTGCGCACCCGGATAGCACAGACCGGATGAGGCATCCCAGCGGAGGATCAGGCAGCGAGTCACCCCGGCCAGAAGGGCCGTCAGGCGGGCAATCGTTTCCAGCGTCTCGCCCACTTCAACCTGAGCGTTGACCGTCTCAGCCACCTGAAGGAGGGCCGTCGTCACCCACGCCTCCTCCTGCTGGGCAGCGTACAGGCGAGCGTTGTTGATGGCAACGGCGGCCTGATTGGCAAAGGCCCGCACGATCTCGCGGTCAAACTGGCCGTAGTGGCCCGGCTGATAGTAGTCAGCGATGAGGTAGCCGATGCGCGAGCCGCCGACGACGAGCGGAGCCGCGATGCAGGAATGCACATCGGCCACATCAAGCAACTCATGATAGGCCTCACGGACGAGCGCTTCCAGCTCCTCCTCGCCCAGCCGGTCAAGGCCTTTAAGGGAAAGCTGCTTCCCGACGATCCCCTCTGAACCGGACTGGCCGGTGGCGGCGGCCACAACAAGCGAGGCCGTCTCAGGCTCAAACAGGAGAATGGCCGCCGTATCCAGCGTGACGACCCGCCCCAGCCCGGAGAGGATGCGGGAGAGAACCCGATCAAGGTCGAGGTCGGAGACGAGGGCGGCGCCGATATCCCGCAGGGAGTCGGCCAGACTGCGGCGGCGGCGCTCCGCTGTGTAGAGGGCGGCGTTACGGATCGCGACGGCGACCGAGTCGGCAAGGGCCTGCATCAGGATCAGGTCTTCCTCCGAGAAGGCATCCGACAGTTCGCTCTGGAGATCGATCACGCCCAGCACGCGCCCGGCCATCCTGATGGGGATCACCATCTCCGAGCGCGTGTCCTCCAGGCCGGGGCCGGGCCGGTATATCCGGGTTTCGGTCACGTCTCCAATGCGAACAGCCCGACCGGTGCGGGCGACCTCCGGTATCAGGCCGGGGGCATCCAGAGCGTAGGAAAGCTCATCAATCAACCAGCGAACGCTGTGCGTCCCGGAACCGGCGCGAAACACCAGCCGATCCTCGACAATCACGAAGATGTGAACCCGCTCAAAGCCGAAGGTATCGGAGATCGCCTCGACCACACGGTCAAGGAGATCGTCCAGGTCGAGGAGGGACACGAGGGCCTGACTGACCTCGATCAGAGCTTCCAGACGCTGCCGCAGACGGCGCTCAGCGTCGTAGGTCTGGGCCTGCTCAACAGCCAGCGCAAGCTGCGCGGCCAGCGTCTCCAGCAGGAATACATCCTCATCGTCAAAGGCGTTCAGCCGGTCACTCTGGACATCGAGGACGCCCAGCACGCGCTCCTCCACGCGCAGAGGAAGGGCGATCTCGCTGCGCGTCTCGGCGAGCAGGCCGAGCGCCTGATAGCGCGGGTCGTCGGCAACGTCACTGGCGAGGGCGGTCTTCCCTTCCTGCGCCACCCAGCCGATCATCCCATCGCCCGGCTCGATCTCAGGGACCTGCCCGGCGAAGCTC
>DRKO01000150.1 GCA_011051745.1 Chloroflexota bacterium
ATCAACAGGAACATCAGGGCGAAGACCGCCACCGACAGCCCGGCACTGACGTTGAGCAGATCGGGCAGTGGAACGGCCCCGAAATTCAGCAGGTCTTTTAGCTGGGGCATAAAGCTGCGGTACGTCAGCCCGAAGATCACCGCACCGGTCAGGAAGCCCAGCGAACCGGGGATCAGATAGTCCAGGTGTCCTCTGCCGCCACCGGCGACACAGGTTCCCGGTCAAAATCCCGCCGCGGCCATACCCACGCCAAACAGTATGCCGCCCAGAAAATTGCCCGCGATGTAGGTATTCACCGTGCCGGTCAGGTCAAGCAGACCCAGCCCTTTGAGCGCCCAGATGCCGATCATGCCGACCACAACGGCACTCAGCATATACTTGAGCACGCTCAGATCGGTGAAGCGGAAAACGTTCACGATCTTGTGATATTTGGTCAACCCGGCCTTATCCAGCGTCCAGCCGAACACAAAGCCGAGGAAAACGGTCAGGATCACGGTTCCAACGGTCATCGCTCTCTCCTTAGTACCGCTTGCCGTAGATCAGCATGGCAACGGGGATACCCCCAATGAACATGCCGGGGATGAACAGGAAGGCCGCGGGCGCGAGTTGCACCGAGCCGCTGATCGCCAGGCCGCTGGTGCAACCCCCCGCGATCCCGGCGGCAAACTCCAGAATCACGCCCCCGATGAAGGCCATCACCCAGCGCTTCCAGACCTGAGGGCCGAAGACCGCCTTCCACTGGGGGTCGGGGTTTGGATCGAGCTTCCACACACCGGCCAGCATCGCCGAGGCCATCGCCCCCAGAAACACGCCCAGCAGTAACCACACCTGCCAGGTGATGGCGGGCGGCATCAGATAGTTGAAGAAGAAGTTATCGGGGAAAAGCGGCTTTGCGACGAAGGCGGCCAGATTCTGGAATGCCCCCGACGAGCCGGGGAGCTGGTTAGCCAGCAGCAGAGAAAGGACGGCCACCAGCCCCAGCCCCGCCCCGGCCACATAGGGCGACCATTCCTCCTGCTTAAGCGGATTCTTCATTTGCCTGTTTTCTCCTTCCAAAAGGCGCAGTCAGCCGCACGCTCAGGCACGCTGCTTCAACTCGCGCACGAGCGCGACCAGCAACTCAAGGTCCTCATCGTCCAGGCGGCGGACCACTTCTATCAGACGCGGATCAAGCCGGGCCAGCGCTTCGATCATCTGCCCGCCACGCGCCGGATCAGATTCCAGAATCCGGCTGAGCGCGGCCAGCGTGGCCGGGCTCGCTTTCTCCAGAGCGGGCAGCAGTTCACGGAGGGTCGGGCTGTGAGCCGCAGCCCTGGCGACCTCAACGCCTGCATAAGAGGCGCTCTGCGCCGAGGCAGGCAACCTGCCGCGCAGTTCCGCCCACTTCTCGCCCAGCCCTTCGAAGCGCCATGCCAGAGCGCCGAACACGCCGAGCAGCCCGAAGAGCATGATCGTCAGGATGATGTTCCCCACGTTCAGGCTGACGGCCTGACGGGGCCGGGCGCTCTCGTAGCGACTGTTCAGGTCAATCACCGCCCCGCCCGTCTGAACGGGCTCCCCGGCTGGCTCATCCGCCTCACCGGAAGGGTTCTCCGAGGGGCTGCTTTCGCTCTCCGCCGGAGGGGCACTATCACCCTCCCCGGACGGACCGGCTGCCATTGTGTCCAGATCAACGCCGAGCGTGTCGGCATAGGCAACGGCCAGCCCCTCGTAGTCGGAGGGATGACAGGAAGCACAACTGCCAGCCGGATCGCTGAGCGGGTAGATCAAGCCCGCATGGGCGACATCCTGCTCAGCGGCGGTGACATTGCCCGCATGGCAGAACTCGCAAAAGTCCCCAAAAGCGTGATCAACATGCCAGTCACCCTGAGTGTTCACCGGGTCCTGACCCTGCACCTCGTGGCAGTTCTTACATGATGAGGCCTGCGTACCACACTGAGCCTCAACAGGAGAGGGCCACAAAGCCACCCCGGCCAGAATTCCCAGCGCGATCAGGGGGAGTGCAAACCGCGCACGGAAGAAACGCATAACCGACTCCTGAAGGTGAATCCAGCCAGAAACCTATTATGTATCCGGAAAGGCGAATACACTTAACAGATTAAGCCCATTAATGAATCTCAATAAGTGGCGGTTATCACTCTCTGGTATGTGACTTTTGTCACATAATACTGGGGGAGAGTATCTGCGGGGTGCTCGCCGGGGTGCTTACCCGGCTGTCTTCTCCGTGTTGCTTCGTGGTATAGTAGGCCCGCTCCCGCTGCGGCTTTGAGAAGCCGCTCGCGGGGACGGCCACGAGAGAGCAGGAGGAAGAGGAAGTTGGTTATCACAGAGCATCTGGAACTCCAGACGCGCGGCAACGCCGACATTCACGACATCACGGACGGGGTGACGCGGCTGGTGGGGAGCAGCGGGCTGAAGGATGGGATCGTGACGATCTTCTGCCCCAGTTCGACCAGCGCACTGACCACCATCGAGTTCGAGAGCGGCGCACTCGCCGACCTGCGCCGCCTGTTTGATGAGATCGTTGACCCCAACCGCGAATATCAGCATAATCTGCGCTGGCATGACGGGAACGGGCACAGCCACGTCCGGGCGGCATTGCTGGGACCCAGCCTGACCGTGCCCTTTGTCTCCGGTCGCCTGACGCTTGGGACGTGGCAGCAGATCATCTATATTGATTTTGATGTCCGCCCGCGCCAGCGCAGGCTGGTTGTCCAGATCATGGGTGAGTAGCAGGATGGCATCCCCGGCACGGCAACCCGATCATAGAGAACGGATCGAGCGTCTGGTGAGCGAACTGGCCGAGCGGCCCGGCTCGGATCGCCTGTTCAACCCCTACGCCCCACCGGACGATCCGAAGGCGACCATCCGACGCGAGAATCTGATCCGCTATCTCCTGGACATGCATTCGCTCGCGCCCCGCGTTCTTCTGGTCGCCGAGGCCCCCGGCTACCGGGGCTGCGCTCTAACCGGCATTCCGATCACCAGTGAAAGAATCATGCTGCGGGGAATAGAGAAGTGGGGGCTCTTCGGGGACGGCTATCGCCAGACGAGCGATCACCCGCAGGGGGTGGCGGAGATGACGGCGACAATCGTCTGGAACGCGCTGATCGAGTATGCCGACTGGCCCCCTCTCATCTGGAACACCGTCCCCTGGCATCCTCACAAGCCGGGGAACCGGCAATCAAACCGCACGCCGGGCGTGGCCGAGCAGCGCGAGGGGGTGGTTTTCGTCAAGGCGGTGCTGGCGCTGTTCGAGATCGAGAAGATTCTGGCCGTGGGGCGCACGGCTCAGCGCAGGCTGGCCGAGCAGGGGTATGAGTGCCTGCCCCTCCGTCACCCATCACAGGGGGGCAAGGCGGAGTTTATACGCGGCCTGAGGGCCGCTCTGGACACCTGACCCCGGCAAGGAGCCAGACCTGCGGCTTACTGGGCCGCGACCTCAGCCTTTCGTGCCTCGTCCGCTTTGCGGCGCATCTCCTCCAGCTTCCGATGCCTGATCACCTCAAGGGGGATGAGGAGGGAGATTCGGGTTCCCTGACCGGGGCTCGAATCAACGTGCAGCGTCCCTTCCAGCAGGGCGGCGCGTTCCTGCAGGTTCAGCAGCCCCAGATGCCCTTCACGCTGATGGGCTTCCGCAAAGGCCTTCTCCACATCGAAGCCAACGCCGTTATCGCTCACCTCGACCAGGAAGGTATCCTCACGGACTCCCACGTGTATCTTGATCTGCTCGGCAGAGGCATGTTTGCGGGCATTGTGGACGGCCTCGGTCACGAAGGCGAAGATCGTTAGCGTCGTCTGGGCGTCGAGCAATTCGTCGCTGTGGTTCTCGACCACCAGCTCGACGTTCTGGTCGTAGGTCTCCTGCATCTTATCGGCAAGCTGCTTCAACCCGGCCTTCAGACCCTGATCGAGCGCCTTAGGTCGGAGCTCGAAGAGGATGGCTCGAATCTCCTTGCTCGTCCGGCGGGCCATGTCCTCGATCCGGTAAAGCTCGTCGAGGGCCGTTTCCGGCTTTTTCTCGATCAGCTTGCGGATGAAGTTCAGGCGCATTGTGATGGCCGCCACCGTCTGGGTCGGCCCGTCGTGGAGTTCGCTGGCGAGTTGAGCGCGGGCGGTCTTCTCTACAATTGCCATCCGGTCGCGCTGCTCGCGAAGGGAGACGTACAGGCGGGCGTTTCGGATGGAAGCGGCAGCCATATTGGCGACAGCCCGCATCAGCTCGATGTGTATCTCCTTAAATGCGTTGCTCTCCTCGCTACCCACCACCATCACGCCGTAGACCTCATCACCGGCCCGCAGGGGAAGGCAGAGAACGGTCCTGCACGCGCTGAAACTGGTGAAGTAGCGCAGTTCGGGGTCATTCTGAGGGGCGCGGCTGATGGCCGGTTCGAGCTTGCGCAGCGCCTCGCCGATAGCGCCGGAGAGGCCGGGGGCAACGATGTTTCTGTCGCTGGGGGGGACACTGTCGCTCACATCCCCAACCCGGAGCACAGGCTCCATGCCCTCTTCCGACTCGTCGAACAGAAGGATCGCGCCATACAGATAGGGCTTGACCCCTACACGTAACAACCCCTCAACGCCGAAGTTGACAGCCGAGTCAAGGACGCGCTTGGGGTCCAGCTTGGAGGCGCTGAGGACTTCCGCCATTTCGTACACGACGCCCATATACTCGGTTGCCAGCTTTGTGATCTGCTCGGCTCTCCGGCCCCGCAGACGCAACGCGGCCACCTCGGTCTCATCCTCGGTGAGCAGGGCGGTTAACGGCCCGGCTGCCGGAAGAGCGGTGAGAGTAAGGAGCAGAACCGGTACGTTCAGATCACCCGCCGTTGACTGGAGCAACTCGACAGCCACCATCCCGGTAGCCACGATGCTCCCCACAATGAGGCTGGAGCGCCAGTCGAAGTAGAATCCGGTCGCCGCGATGGGCACAAGGCCCACCCACACCAGACCGGTCCCTCCCACAGCCACCGTCGCGATGGAGAGCACCACATCTGCCGCGATGGTGAAGACGGTCATCAGGGGGGACCACTGATCGTTAACGCACAGCAAAGCGATCAGAAGGTTGGAAACGATGGCCGAAATGCTGACGATCAGCACGAGCGAGAGGGTATTGTCGCTCACAGCGCCGGGCTCAAGGAAGGAATAAAGCAACAGGGAGATCGGTATCACCCAGCGTAGTCCGAAGAGCGCCCACTCACGATGGGTAACAGTCGTTTGCCTGGTCACCGATACCTCGCCTCGATCAGCGTTCAACTGAAGGGGTTCCGATCCGTCCGGGGAGGACTTTCCAGAACCACCGGGCTAATAAAAAAAACGGCCCGCACCTTGTGCTTAAGGGCGTTCCTGCGTGCCGTCGTGCGTATAAGATGGGCGCGGAGGGGCTCGAACCCCCGACCTCACGGATGTGAACCGTGCGCTCTAACCGGCTGAGCTACGCGCCCAATGAGCACGTACATTATATCATTGCCGCCCTATCGTGACAAGGTATTTGAAACCGCAGATGCTTCCTGAATGTGCGGAAATTACCCGGTCATCGCCATTTAAGTGTACACTAGCAGAAGCCAAAGAAAAAGGGGGACGACAGAACCCCCGCTCTTTTGTGATGCGACTGTTACCCGCTGGATGTTTGCCAATGCGACGCCTGCTTCACTCATTCCTGGCATCTGCCATAGCGCTGGTTTTACTGCTGATAGCATCGTGGCTGCTGTTCGGAGCGTATCGTCGGGTGAGGACGAGCCTCCAGTTAGCGGGGGACACGGTCACCGTGCAGGGTGTGATCACCGAGAAAGTGACGGAAACGCGCTCCGAGCGGCGGTTGCCGTTTTCCCTACGGGCTTACGTGGTACGGTATGCCTTCCCCGCGCCGCCACAGGGCCAGATGTGGAGCGGGGAGCAGACCGTCACCCGACGTTTCTTCGAGCAGGCCGGAGGACAGGGCAACCCCGTTCCGGTGACATTCCGGCGGGACGATCCGACGATCCAGGCGGTTGATCCGCGCCTGACGTTTCCCGCCGAAGCAGGCTGGCGGCTGGGAGCGGGGCTTATTCTGCTGACGCTGGGGCTGCTGATGGGCGTGGTAGCGGCGGGCCTGACACGACGCGCCTCCTAGGCGAACCCCCGGGCCTGCCAGGCCGCATAGAGGGCGACGCTGCCCGCGACCGCGGCGTTCAGGCTTTCAACCTGCCCGCGCATCGGCAGGTAGATGATGAAATCGCACGTCTCGCGCACCAGACGACGCAGACCCTTCCCCTCGCTCCCGACCACAAGGCCAAGCGCACCATCCAGATTAGCCCGATCGTAGCGTATCGCGTCCGGGCCGGTATCCAGCCCGGCCAGCCAGACATCGGCCTGCTGAAGCGTCTTCATCACCTGTACAAGGTTCGTCACCTGCGCGATATGCAGGTGCTCCACCGCTCCCGCCGAGGCGCTGACAACGGCAGGCGTGATCCCCGCGGCCCGTCGCTCCTGCAGGATCACGCCATGCACACCGACGGCCTCGGCGGTGCGCAGCAGCGTACCCACGTTCTGCACATCCTGAATCAGATCGAGCAGCAGGACAAACGGAGGCTCATCACGGCGGGTAGCGTTTGTGAGTATATCCGGCAAAGTCACGCAGGGATAAGGGCCAGCCTCCAGCACAACCCCCTGATGGCTGGCGTTATGCGTCCGCGCATCGAGCCAATCCCGCCGGGCCGTCTTGAGAGGAACCCCGCGCGATTGTGCTTCGGCTGCGATGAGGCGCAGTATCTCCGAATCCGCCGCACCCTCACGAAAGACGAGTTGCTTAAAAACACGCCGCCCGGCACGGAGTGTTTCCAGAACCGGACGACGGCCATACAGATATTCTGTGCGCATCAGGGTCGCTTACCTGAGGCGATAAAAAGTTGTCCCGTCAGGGCGATCTTCTAAAACGATCCCCACCCGGTTAAGGGCATCGCGGATGGCGTCCGCAAGGCTAAAATCCCTGTTCTTACGCGCCTCGGCCCGGATTTTGATCAGCAGTTCGATCAACGGGTCGGCCTCCTCGAGATCGGCCCGAATGACGAGCCGGTCGGGTATGAAGCCGAGAACCTGCCCGCCCAGTTCACGATACAGCGACTCGATGGCTCCCAGAATCGGGCGGCCAACGGTCTCACTCTGATCAAGCAGAGTGTTGACCTCGCGCGTCATATCCTGCAGGACGGCAATCGCCTGCGGGGTGTTGAAATCGTCGTCCATCGCCTCCCGGAAACGCTGCCTGTACTCCTCCAGCACCGCTTCAAAGCCGGAGCCAGCATCGCTTTCGGGGGCGCTTTTCATCTCGTAACGCACCCTCTGGTAGCCGATCATCAGCCGTTCCCACCCGGCCTGAGCGGCCTCAAGGGCTTCATCGCTGTAGTCAACCGGACTCCGGTAGTGGCCGGAGAGAATGAAATAGCGGATCGCCCCCGCCGGATACTGCTTCAGCGCATCCTTGACACTGACGAAGTTCCCCAGGCTTTTGCTCATCTTCTCGCCGTTGATGGTCAGCGATCCGGTCAGAATCCAGTATCGGGCGAACGGCTTGCCGGTGAGCGCCTCAGCCTGAGCGATCTCGCACTCGTTGTGCGGGAACTGATTCTCCAGCCCGCCGCCGTGAATGTCGAACGTCTCGCCCAGATACTTCATAGACATGGCGGAGCACTCGATGTGCCAGCCGGGGAACCCTTTCCCCCAGGGGCTATCCCATTGCATCAGGTGTTCCGGCTCAGCATGACGCCAGAGCGCGAAATCCGCCGGATGGCGCTTCTCCGAGGCGATGATCTCGCGCTCCCCTTTAAGCTCGTCAAGCCTGCGACCGGAAAGCTTTCCGTATTCTGGAAAGGTGGTCACGTCGAAGTAGACATCGCCCGCCTCAGTAACGTAGGCATGCCCCTTCTCGATCAGTGCTCTGGTCATGGCGATCTGCTCAGGGATATGACCGCTGGCACGCGGCGAGATGTCAGGCCGTAGCACGTTGAGGGCGTCCATGTCCTCGAAGTAGGAACGGGTGTACGTCTCCACAACCTCCATCGGCTCCAGATGGAGGGCCCCGGCCTTCTTCAGGATGCGGTCCTCGCCCGTATCGAGCAGGTGTCCCACGTCGGTGATGTTCTG
>DRKO01000151.1 GCA_011051745.1 Chloroflexota bacterium
CCTTCCTGGTGCTGGCCCGCAGCCTGACGATAGAGGAGCCTCCCGCCGAGGTTGTGCTGACGCCCCTGCTCTTCTCGTCCGGGCAGGCGGGCAGTTCATGGGGTGAGACAGACCCCTTCGGCGGCCTGCAATTCGATGAGCAGGACATCCCCGGCCCGCTCGTTCTGGGCGTCAGCGGCGAGAACCCGACAACGGGCGCGCGTATCGTCGTGATCGGCGATGCGGATTTCGCCTCCAACGACGCGCTGGATCGTACCGCCTACGGGAACTCCGAGCTTCTCATGAACGCCGTTAACTGGCTGACCGAAAGCGAGAACCTGATCGATCTACCGGGGCCGGAGGTCGGGGAGCGGGTGATAGACAATCCCCTTTCCCCGGCGGGCCTGATCGTCACCTCCATCGCGGCCATCTGTCTTGCTCCACTGGGGGCCATCGTCGCCGGGGCGGCGGTCTGGATCTCCCGTCGGCAGAGACGCTGATCAGGAGGCAGGTAAATGAACCCGAACCGACGTTTGACGATAGCGCTGGTTTTTCTGGCGCTGGCCGTTGGCCTCTTCCTGATCGTTCAGTTCGTGGATTTCGGCGGCTCCGAGGAGGAGCCGGAGGATCTGCTGGCCGAGCAACCCGCCCCGCTCTTCCCCGGATCGGAGTTTTCGGGCGTGTCTTACGCCCGCATCGTTGACAACGAGAGCGGGACGGCCTTCGCCGTCACTCTCAACGAAGAAGAGTTCACGTGGGAGGTGGAGGAGTCTCCGCCCCCTGCCGAAGGCGAAGAAGAGGGTGAAACAGAGGTTGAGCTGGTTCCTGATGCGCCCCGCATCGGCTCCGCGCTTTCGCAGCTTCCCTCGCTGCGCCCCTCGCGCGTGCTCAATCAGGTTGAGGCGCTCTCGGTCTACGGGCTGGGGGACGACGCCCGCTATACGATTGAGTTCACGACGACCGAGGGCGAGAGCTACACCCTCTACGTCGGGGCCACAAATCCGGCGGGGACATCGTACTATGTGCAGATTCCCGGCTCGGAGGAGGTATATCTCGTCTCCCGCTTCGCGCTTGATGAATTGATCGGCTTTCTCGAAGTGCCGCCCTTCACCGAGCCGACGCCCACCCCCTCGCCGGAACCCACTCCGGAGGGTGAGTAGCCCGCGATCATCGGGGGCCGGTAGCCAGCATCGCCCGAATCGTTTACACTCCAGAGGGTAGCCCGCGGGCTACCCTCTGTTAGGTAGCACAAGAAGAATAGAGGCAATTGGTGGCGGTAGGAAGGGAAAATCAAGTGCAGTTGACGTTGATAGGAGATGTTGATCTTCTGGCAACACATGTTTTTCAAGACGCCGGATGGGGCTAACGCCCCAGGGTAAGCAGAGCGATTTGGGCGAGGGGTGGTTCTGGTAAAATAGTTGCAGGACAGCCAGGACGGCGGGCAGGTGATTGCTCAAGTTGGACGGCGTAGCGAAGAGTAAGTCGGTCAAGAAGTTCACGTACCTTGTTGAAGTGAGAACGGTCGAATGACACTGTATGCTCATCTCCGCACTCCGCGTGAGACTTGTTACGCTATCGAGAGGGTCGCTGAGACCAAGTTTGGTAAGTTGACTCCAAGACCTTGGGACATATATGAGCCTGACACCACTTCATGGTGGCTTGTTCCATCGAGCGACTGGCCGGCATACAAATATGGAAAGTTTCACTTCGATTGGGGTGAAGACGAAAGGGACTCTATCTTCTTGGGCCTATACATTGAGAAAGGGCTTGATCCCTCTGTCAGTTCCGTGTACTCGTGCCCCAAGGGTTTGCGCCATATTATGCACAATGACTGGACTTGGTTTCGGCTCATTAGAGACTTGGAAAACGGCCAGATACCTCAAAAGGTCAAGAGTTTCGCCAGTGACCTTCCAACTCCTCTTGAGTTGATAGTTGATGGTGGTTATGTACAAGACCCTTGCGACTTCGACCCCTATGCACCACAACTCCAGTGGCATCAGTATCTCTTCGAGTGGGATACCATTTCCAGCCGTTTTGTTTTGAAGAGTCAACAGTCGCCAGCCGAAGTATTTGGGGCATTGTCTCAGCTCAGAACACTTGATGATCTTCCATCAATTCTGAGAGCCTTCACCTCGAATGCTTGGTTATGGGTTGATTTCTTTATGGGGATAAGATTCCAAATCCTGGACGCTGACTTGTCCAAAGAGGCAACGCCAGTCTGGGGCGCGTCCGACTTTTGGGCCAACTTTCTGTGTCATCTGTCGCCCTGGCTGATTTGATAGAGAGAGGGTTGCCTAACATTCGCTGTAGCCGATCGCGCCTCCGCTGGCGCTCCGGCGGACGGCTGAGCTTTTTCGTGGGGCGGGCCTGTGATCGGGGACTGTGAGAGCAAGTATGGAGAGGGATCGAGTTCGTCTGCTGGCGGTGAGGCTGCTATGGGGATTCGGCGTCCTCCTTACGGGGGGCGGGATCGCGGCGCTGGCGCTCCGTGCGCCCCTGTCGGGGAGCATATTGCTCGGCGGAGGGCTGGTCGCGCTGGGGCTGAACGTCCTGCTCTCCGGCGGGGAGTTGAGCCTCGGCCTGACCCCCCGGCCCTTTACCGCGCGCGGGGTGGTCGTTCGCGGGCTGCTGGAGGCCCGGACGGGATTCTCCGATCTCAGGGTGGCGTCCTGTTCCCCGGATCGCATCGCGGCCATCCAGTACGGGCCATTCGGACGCCCGGAATTCCGGGCTGCGGAGGGAGTGGCTTATGTGGGGCTTAAAGGATCGCTCCTGCGCCCGAACATCGCTCCCTGGAGGGCCGATCTGGCTCCGAATGTGCTGTGGGACCTTGAGGTTCGAAGCCTGCTGGGCGACCTCTCCTTTGATCTGCGCAACCTGAGGCTGGACCACGTCACGGCCTCTACGGCGCTGGGCCGCCTGAGCGTCATCGCGCCGGTGCGCGGCTACGTGTCTCTGGAGCTGAAGACGACCATCGGGGAGATCGCCCTCCAGATTCCGCCCTCGACCGGAGCCAGAATCTCGATCAGGCGGGGGCGGCTAACCACGCTGCGGATCAAAAACGACCGCCTGTTGGCGGTCGGGGCACATCAGTACAGCACGCCGGATGCCGAAACGGCAGATGCGCAGGTTGAGATACAGATCGAGGCCCTCGCCGGTGACATCATCCTGACATAGCCCGACCGAAAAGCCGGAGAAA
>DRKO01000152.1 GCA_011051745.1 Chloroflexota bacterium
ACCGCCTCGAACAGATAATCAAAGTGCTGGCGCACCAGTTGGAAAGCGCGGGGGTCGCCGCGCCGGGCATACAGCGCCGTGCTGCCGCTCAGGTCTGAGAACCACAGCGCGACGTGGCGCACCTCCAGACTCTCCTGCGTGGGGAGTGGCTGGTTCTGGGCCCAGTCCCGGAAAGTCTGAATGGTCAGTAGCTCGTGTCCTGTGGTCGGCCGGAACCGCTCCGCCATGCTCTGCTGGAAGTCGGGGTCGTCGGCGTGGGGGCCGAGCCGCCGCAGCGCAGGGTGCACGGAGAACGTGACGAATATCTCATCATCCACGTGCGGGACGATGGTAGCTGCGCAGGTGGCGCAGGTCGTCTCGTGGTGCGCCTCCTGTAACGAGGAAGCGTAGTCGCCTGTGGCGCCACAGATCGGGCAACGCAGTTGCCAGTGGAGGAGTGCTTCCCCCTCAAGGGTGGCCTCGACCAGCAGCTTCAGCAGGGAGCGATACCCCGCCCGCAGTTCGGCGGCCATGTGGCGCGGGTAAACGCGATAGACCGCTCGCTCCTCGGCGTGCAGCAGATAATCTCGCAGGTGTTCGCGGGATAGTGTCATGGTGGGCACTGTGTGTTACTCCCTCAGCAAATATGCGTGGCCGGCAAATAAAACGGGAAGGGAGAGATAGAGTCCTCCCTTCCCATAGATGAGGCGGAGTGAATGAGCCTTTCCAGGCGAATCAGTAAATCGGCAGGCGAGGATCGATCCTCGCGGCCCACTCGTTGATTCCGCCCGCCATGTTCTTCACCCGCGTGTAGCCGTGCTCCCGTAGCAGCCTGACCACATCCGCGCTGCGCCCTCCCATTTTGCAATAAACGATGATCTCGCGGGCCGTGTCCAGCTCCCCCAGGTGCTCCAGAACCTGCCCTTTTGGAATATGGTGGGTTGCGACATCGAGATCGACGATCTCCCACTCGTGGGGTTCGCGGACATCCAGCAGGATGAAATCCTCGCCCGCTTCGAGCTTGGCTTTGACTTCCTCCACGCTGATGGTCGGGACAAGCTCTTCCGCCTCGCTCGCGAAAGCGGTCTGATCGTGGGCGGGCATCCCGCAGAACTGCTCATAGTCAATCAGTTCTGTCAGGGTGGGGTGCTCGCCGCAGACCGGGCACTCTGGATTCTTGCGCAGCTTAACGAAGCTGAAGCTCATCTTGAGCGCGTCGTACAGCAGCAGCCGCCCGACCAGCGTCTCGCCGATCCCCAGAATGATCTTGATCGTCTCGGTGGCCTGAATCGCGCCGATCGTGCCGGGGAGGACACCCAGCACGCCCCCCTCAGCGCAACTCGGAACCAGCCCCGGCGGAGGCGGCTCCGGGAAGAGGCAGCGATAGCACGGACCCTGGCTCGCGTCGAAGACGCTGGCCTGCCCCTCGAACCGGAAGATGCTGCCGTAGACGTTCGGCTTGCCCAGCAGCACGCAGGCATCGTTCACCAGATAGCGGGTTGGGAAGTTGTCCGTCCCGTCTACGATAACGTCGTAAGGCTCCAGAATCTCAAGCGCGTTCTCGGAGGTGAGCAGCGTTTCGTAAGTGTCTATCTGGATGTGGGGGTTGATGTCGAGCATGCGCTCTTTTGCGCTCTCCAGCTTGGGCCGCCCGACATCTCTCGTCCCGTGGATGATCTGGCGCTGGAGGTTCGACTCATCCACCACGTCGTAATCCACCAGCCCGATCCGCCCCACCCCTGCTGCAGCCAGATACATCCCCAGAGGAGAGCCCAGTCCGCCCGTCCCGACCAGCAACACGCTGGCCGCCTTCAGCTTTCGCTGTCCTTTCATGCCCACTTCAGGCATGATCAGATGGCGGCTGTAGCGTTTGATCTCTTCGTGGCTCAGTTCGATTGCTTCTGGAGCAACATGTTCTCTGACGCTCATGGTTCGCCAACCCTCTCTGTGCTCGTTGCTATCTGTTCGTTTTACCGTAGTCACTTATTCGGAGCGGGCCGTCCCAGTTCCTCAATCTGCCTGCGGAGTTGCCCGGTGCGCGCCACCCCGTGATTGACGCGCCGGGGCCGCCCCTCGCCATCAACGATGAAAGTCGTCGGCAGGCTCAACACCCCCCACTCGTCTGCCAGATCGGGCCGCTCGACCGCGTTCACCGGGACGATCTGCACGCCCTGCGGGCCGAGTTCGGCCTGCAGTTGCTCCAGCGCGGGCTTCTGAACCAGCCTGCAGGGGGCGCACCCCTCGGACCAGAAGTAAATCACCGCCGGGATGCCGGGGCGCAGCGCCTCCAGAATCTCGGAGGAGATGCCCCGCCGCCGGACACGCGAGACCTGCCAGCGCGTGCCCAGCGTGTACGCGCCGAGGCCCAGCGCGAGCAGAGCAAGGGCGATCCCGAGGCGCTCGATCATACCCGCCGCTCCCGCTCAGGCGGCGCAATGCTGAATCCGGGCACGCCCAGACGGTTCAACTGGTAATAGACGAAGCATCCCGCGCAGAAGCCCAGGAACAGGTTCAGCGCGGCCAGTATGATCACCAGCCAGGCCAGCGCCCATCCCGGCACGGGCATTCCGGCGGCCAGCGCCGCCGCCGAACCGAGCGTAAAGACGCCGCCAAGCCCCTGAGCGAAGCGGTGCGGCTCCGGGTTGTCGGCCAGGATATCCGGCTTCACGATCTTGAGCGGCCTCAGAATGCGCCGGTAGACCTGCTGGAAGAGCGCTGCGCCGGGCCAGATCGTGCCGACGATCATCACCGCCGCCACAAAGGCAACCAGCGGCCACTGATCGGTGACAAACGCGACCAGCAGCAGGGCGATGATGAACGCCTGATTGGTGCGCAGCGCGGAATGATCGACCTTGCGGACTGTGTCTGCTACCATAATACACCCTCACTCATCTAACGACTGCTCAATAGGTATCTGTGCTCCCTCCTGCAATTGAGGGGATGATCACCAGTTGCGTGTCTTCATCTATCGCCGTCTCGACACCGTCCAGATAGCGGATGTCCTCCTCGCCGATAAAGACGTTTACGAAGCTGCGCAGTTGCCCGTTGTTGAACAGGTGTGGCTCAAGCTCAGGATATTGATGCACAAGGTCTTTCAGCGCCTCCCCGACCGTCTCACCGGTCACGGTCACGTGCTCGTTGCCGTCCACATAGGGACGTAGCGGTGTCGGGATTCGGATTTGTGCCATTTAGGTCTCCTCCCTTCGTTAAGAGAAATGTTAAGGATCGGCTAGGTTGTTTCCAGCGTGTCTTCGTCGAAGGCGGATCGGTCGTCGCGCAGCCGCCAGGCCCGCGTGACCTGTGCCGATCCGGAGCCGGGTTCCCCCTGCCCCACCACCGACGTGATCAGATAGCTGAAGTTCGGCAGAGCGTGCTCCCGATCGAACTCGCTGGGTCGGGCGGGGTGATCTGGGTGAGAGTGAAAGACCCCCACAAGGTCCAGCCCCTGCTGTGCGGCCTGTATCTCGGCCCGCACGAAGTCCTGCGGGCTGAGTTCATAGCGGTTGTACCGCGCTTCCGGTTCGCGCCTGTTCTCAAGTGGTAACACGGCCTCCACCTGAACGCTCTCGCCCTCGTTGCGCCCCAGCATGAAGCCTGCTCCCTCGTTCGGGTAGGCCGCCTCCCCGTGCGCCTCGATGGCCTGTAGATGCTCCTTTGAGAGACGTACTTTCATCGGAACTCTCAATCCTCCTCGCTCCAGAACGACTCGCTGAGATATTTGGCTGCGCTGTCGGGGAAGATCGTAACCACGACGCCTTCCTCCAGACGCTCTGCCAGACGCAGGGCAGCTACCATCGCGGCCCCTGCCGAGACGCCGATCAGCAATCCCTCTTCGCGGGCCAGACGGCGGCACATCGCGTGGGCGTCCTCGGTGCGTACCGCCATGACCTCGTCCGGCAGAGACTGGTCGTAGATGCCGGGGACGATGGCAGTTGGCATGTGCTTCAACCCTTCCAGCCCGTGAAGCGGCGAGGCAGGCTGGACGGCCACGAGGCGCACGTCGGGGTTATACTCCCGCAGACGGCGGCCCACCCCCATCATTGTCCCGCTGGTTCCCAGACCGGCGACGAAGTGCGTCACGTGGCCGCCGGTCTGCTCCCAGATTTCCACGCCGGTTGTCTGGTAGTGGGCCTGCCAGTTGTCGGGATTGTTGTACTGGTCGGCGAAGAAGTAACGCTCCGGCTCGGCCTCGTAGATTTCCTGCACCAGACGGATGGCCCCGTCAATCCCCTCTTCCGGGTCGCTG
>DRKO01000153.1 GCA_011051745.1 Chloroflexota bacterium
GATCTTGAAGACCGGATTAAGGCTGCTCTGGGGTTGCTGGAAGATCATCGAGATGCGGTTGCCCCGGATGTGGACCATCTCGCTCTCAGGTATCTCCAGAAGGTTCTGCCCGCCGAACCAGATTTCGCCATCCACGATGCGACCGGGTGGGTCAATCAGGCGCATGATGGAGAGCGAGGTAACGCTCTTTCCGCTGCCCGATTCTCCTACGATGCTGAGGGTCTCACCCTGTCTGAGTTCCAGGTCCACACCATCCACAGCCTTGATGATGCCCTCATCTGTGAAGAAGTATGTGCGGAGGTTCTTGATCTCAAGGATGATATCCTCTTTGCCCTTGCCGTTATCAGCCAATTCATCCCTCCTCTAGAAGCATGTACGTGCATAATCCTAACTGACAGGCTCAAGAGTGACAACAATCCGATGGATATCGGATGTACCATCCGGGAAAGTGTCACTCAGTACACCGCCCCCTTCGGGGACTGGCCGTTGAGTGTTTCCGTGTCCATCCACAGCCCGAACCGCCAGCGTGACGCGCTCAGGCTCGTTCACCTCCGGCAACTCCCAGACGTAACGCCATTCTGTCCAGACCAACGAGTCAGGGCCGGGGCGAAGTTCGGCTTCCCGCCAGCTTCTCCCCCCGTCCGTGCTGACTTCCACCCGCGCGATGCCGCTTTCATCGGCGAATGCGATGCCCTGAAGAAGGGCCTCCCTGCCGGAAAGGCGGGTCAGCCCGGCTGGCTCCCATATCTGAGAGTTGACCTGTACGCGGGCTTCGTTAGACCATCCGCGAGACTCCCAGTACCCCAGGAATCGGTCGGTGATCACCTCGATGCGGGTGATCCACTTGGGCTGCTTCTGTCCGTAACGACCGGGCAACAGAACCCGCACCGGATATCCGTGCTTGACGGGTAGCGGGTTGCCGTCCATCTCGAAAACCAGAAGCGCGTCCGGATCGGTCGCCAGGTCTAACGGGATGCTGGTTTCGTAACCATCCGCCGCGCTCATCCTGATCTCACGCGCACCCGAACGAACACCGGCCAGCGCGAGCACCTCTGCCAGCCGCACTCCCTTCCATACCGTATTGCCGATCAGCGTTCCGCCGACCGGATTACTGATGCACTCAAGCGTGCGCATCACCTCGATCCGGGGCAGCGCGGTTATATCCTCAAAGCCCAGCGTTCGGGGGGTTTCCACCCACCCTTCGATGGATAGCTGCCAGTCGGCGATGGCGATCTCCGGGCGGGGGCTGGCGTTCCGGTAGCGGGTTTCGTAGAACCGCTCCAGAGGTGAGGTCACCAGAACCCCGGTTGGATGCCGCCTGACGGACGGCCACGCTCGCTCCGCCGGGCGGGGAGATGCCTCAGACTCTCCTGCCCCTGAGGGCGTCGCGGATGGGGCCGGAGGAGAACCTCCGGTTTCCGCCAACTGCCCGGGATAAGCAGTCCGGGTGGCTTGAATGTGACTGATATCGGCCAGTGTGGGGATGGCGGGAGGAGGGCTCCCTCCTGGGTTGCGACGGCAGGCAGTCCAGATCAGGCCGCCTGCTGAGAGAGCGATGATTTGCAGTACACCACGTCGGCCAGCTCTGGTCACAGATCGGGCCTCTCTAAAGCCAGCCCTGACTTCAGCATCGAGATCATGAAGGCTCAGGTAAGCCCCCTGCAACAGGATAAAGTCAGAAGGGCTTACCGGTAAGAGGGAACGCGCGAGAACTTCTCATCACATTCCACGTAAGCCAACCCGCACGAGTTTACCCTAAGTGACCGGATTTATCAGACTTCCTCCACTCAGGTAATGACTGGCTGCCATGTGGTCCCTGCGCCGTCATCTGAGCCCTTTTGTGCCACCAGACCGGGGGACATCCGGAGATGCTGCGGCGATGCCGGGGTATGGAGCCAGCGGTGTATTCGGGTGACAAATGATAACACAACCGATCGGGGACGCCAAGCCCGGAGAAAACCCCCTGAGCATCGCTGCCCCGGTCGGCTGAAGAAAGGTCAGCCTGCGACCGCTCCCGCCAGATTGCCTGCCCAGGACGGGCCTTTTTGCCGCTTACGTAAAGCCGGGCCGATGTTACACTTAAAGCCTGAAAGAAACGGAAACACACCGGAAGGATATTCATGACAGACCCACTTGCTTTTCAGATCGCTCTCTCCGAACCCTACGAGAGAGCCGTTGAAAAGGTTACCGAGGCTTTGAAGGCTGAAGGTTTCGGCATCCTCACCCAGATTGACGTTAAGGCTACGCTGAAGGAAAAGCTGGATGAGGACTTCCGCCCTTATACCATTCTGGGAGCCTGCAACCCCCCACTGGCGCACCGCGCTCTGGAAAATGAGCCGCTGGTCGGCCTGCTGCTGCCCTGCAACGTGACGGTTGAAGCGCGGGGCGAGGGTTCGCTGGTTTCCATCATCAACCCGGAGGCCATGCTGGGCATGGAGCCTCTGGCTGGCAACGCTGTGGTGTGCGAGGTGGCCGCCGAGGCCCGCGTTCGGCTTGAACGGGTGGCTGCGGCGCTGGGAGAAGCGGTAAAGGTATAAACCAGTGAAGCGTGTGGTATTTCTCTCATTCACGTTGCTGGCAGGCGCTCTGTTGCTTGCTGCCTGCGGTGCACCGAGCACTGCCGGAAGCACGAACGTTAGCGGGCAGGAAGTATCCGCGCCGGGCGGTTCATACACCAACATCTCCACCGCCGAGTTGCAGGATATGCTATCGGGCAGCGGAGACTTTACCCTTGTGAACGTTCATATCCCCTTTGAGGGGGATATCCCCGGTACAGACCTTTCTATCCCCTACAACGAGATCGAGGCGTATCTGGATCAGTTGCCTGCCGACCGGGACGCGAAGATCGTTCTGTACTGCCGGAGTGGCCGCATGAGCGCCATCGCCGCGGAGACGCTGGTAAATCTGGGGTACACCAATGTGCTGAACCTTGAGGGAGGTATGATCGCCTGGGAGCAGGCCGGTCTGCCGCTAGAGGGTAACTGAAAGACGGACAGGGAGAGCGGCACTACTTCCATCGGGAAGCCACAGCCTGAGCACTCACGGGGGTGCTCAGGCTGTCGTTTTGTCCCCCCACGCAGGGCAACGACAATGAAGACGCGGCTACAGGGGGCCGATGCAGCCACGTTCTGCAGGATGACGCCCGCCTTCGTCAAAGTGTATTGACATTTGGAAAGTCTTCTGGCATTCTATGAGAGTGAAGCAGGCCTTTACCCAGGCCCGAAGCCAGAAGATAGCGCTCCAGAGGGTTCTCGTGACTCTGGTGCGTTCGTAAAATACCCGAGCAGACCGTTTTATGGCCCGGCGAATGCGGCGAGTCGCTGGCTGTGGATTACCAGGCAGGCGTTCGGCGTTTTGTTTGGCCGCATCTCCCCGGCCTCCATGGGCTTCGGCTCTGTTTTCAGGCCGTCAGGAAGTTCGTTGCTCACTTTTTACTGCACTCGGACCATCATTTAGTGTTAGATCAGAAAGGTGCAAGCAATGTCCATGGATTTACCTGAGGAGCAAACGCCAGCCACCATGGCCCCTCCAGAAATAGACGAAGGATACTGGGCTGCCCTTCTGGATGAGGATCGGTATTCAAATAAGCCCCAGTCCTCCAGCCCGGATGGAAATGGCTGGGGAGACCTCAAACGCACAGAAGAACATCCTTCAGGTAACGGTGGTTTACAGTACGGGAACAGCCGCGACTGGGAGACTGCCAGCAGGGTCTACGAGCGGGATGAAACGATTGAGCTGGTCGTCACGGGCTACAATCGCGGGGGGCTGCTGGTCTCCTGGAATAGCCTGCGGGGGTTCGTACCGGCCAGTCAGCTTGTCAACTTCCCCGTAGATGTGGACGACGTGACCCGGCGGGTGATGCTCTCCAGACGGGTGGGCGAGCGGCTAAAGCTGCGCATCATTGAGCTGGACATGGACACGAACCGACTGATCCTCTCCGAGCGTGCAGCCCAGGCCCTCCCCGGACAGCGTGCCAATATCCTCGCCAGCCTGACTCCCGGGACAGTTTGCGAAGGCGTCGTCACCAATCTGTGTGATTTCGGCGCCTTTGTTGATCTGGGAGGCGTGGAGGGGTTGATCCATATATCCGAGCTTTCGTGGGGACGAGTCAACCACCCACGAGATATCCTGTCGAGCGGGCAACGCGTCAGGGCGTACATCATGAGTGTGGACCCCGACGAGGAGCGGATCGCCCTGAGCCTCAAGCGCCTCCAGCCTGATCCCTGGGAGACGGTAGAGGAACGCTATCACGTCGGGCAGGTGGTGGAGGGCGTGATCACCAATGTGGTAGACTTCGGCGCGTTTGCCTGTATAGAAGAAGGCCTTGAAGGATTAATCCATATTTCCGAACTCGCCGAGGGGCAATTCCTCCATCCGCGTAACGTGGTCAGCGAGGGGGACAGGGTGAGGGCGCGTATCCTGAATATTGATGGCCCGGCCCGCCGCCTGGGGTTGAGCATGAGACAGTGTCCCCAGCCCGACCGGGATTCAGGGTGAGCGGCAAGCTGTTTTCTCTCCGCCAGTTCCCACGCTCACTGAGGGGCCGCAGGTTGCGCGGCCCTTTTTGTCGGAAGGTGATTGCCCCGCCGGGGTGCGTATGCTATAACTGGGCCACGCGACCGCGGGAGACCGATCCCCACAGCCGGGGCATACGACGTGCTGGTAGAAGAGGTAAATCTGTTACTGGAAAACGATTAGATGAGTGCTCATTACCCTCAACCTGACGATAAATTTGAGGGCTTTCATAGCCTCGATGACGAATTTACCGATGACTTTCAGGATGAATTCCTCCCTGCCCCACCGGCCCCCCATCAGCGGACGGAGCCCCCATCCGAAGGGGAGACAGGGGGGGCGTCCTCTTCCCGTTTGCTGAAGCGGTCTCCCGATCCCTCCCCGGATGCGCGTCCTGCCAGTAAGCAGCCCCGGACACGGCGCACGCCAGCCTCTCCCGATCCGCGTGCTGGCTCTCAGAAAGTCAGGGGCAACTCATCGCGGGGCGGCAAGAAGCCCTCCCCGGCTGCACGGAAATCCCGTCCGGCTCGCCCCAAGGGGTCAAACCGTAAGAGCAAGACGAAGTTACCTGAGCGGTCGCTGCCGGGCGTTGAGGGTGTGCGGCTGAAATCGCGGTCGCCGATGCGCCCCCCCAGCCCATCCAGATCGCGCCAGCCGCGCTGGGTCCGTCGGCTGCGGAAAGAACTCCCTCCTTACACCGATGAGATACTGGCGTTTCTCCTGATCGCCATCGGGCTGCTCTCGTTCCTCACACTGCTCAGCCCGACCAGCGGAGCGGTGGGCTCGGTCTGGTCCGGCGCACTGCGGCAACTGTTCGGCATAGGGGCTTTTGCCATCTCAGCGGCCATTCTGGCAGCCGGTGCGCTGGTGCTGATACCCAAGCTGGGGATCGAAGCCCGCCTCAACTGGTGGCGGGTCATCGCCGCCGAGATATTCTATTTCCTCCTGCTGGCCTATATTCACGCCGGTATCCGCGCCAGTGTGGGCGGGGAGGCGGGGCGGGTGGAGGCCTTCGCCCGCGCTCTGGAAGGGCGCGGCGGCGGGATCGTGGGCTGGGCGATTCAGGACGCGCTCCACATGCTTCTGGGCGATGGGGTCACCGGCATCGTCCTGCTCTCGCTGCTGGTGCTCAGCGCCATACCGGCGCTCGGCATCCGGCGCGATTCTCTAACGGGGCTGCTCGCCCGGCTGGAGGAGCACCTGCTGATGGTGGCCCGACGCATGGAGGAGATGCCCGTCACAGAAGGCGCTCCGGCGCAGGCCGGAGGGAACGGCGGGAGAGGGACGCTCACCATTGAGGGGCTGGCAGGCACAGGCGGAGGGACCGACGGCAACACCCCCATACTGGTGGAACTGCCGCCCATCCCCGGACGGCCTTCTATTGTCACCGGAGAGACCGGCGCAGGCGCGGTGACGATCCGGCGGCCCGGCCCCCGCCCGGAGCGGACCGTCCCCTACCGGCGGCTTCAGGGAGCCTCCACCACACAGGCGGAGCGGATCCGCGCCACGCGCAAAATCGAGCTCCGGTTCAAACTTGACGAGCACACCGACCGGAAGCGGATACCCAAGCGCAGCGACAAGTTGCCGCCCCTCGATCTGCTGGATGTGACCGACTTTGAGCGTCCCAGCGAAGAGGAGATCAACATCAACGCCGTGATCATCGAGGAGACGGCTGAGGACTTCGGCATGAAGGTCGAAGTGGTCGGCGTGAAGGCCGGGCCGACCGTTACGCAGTACGCCGTCCAGCCTTTCACCCAGGTGGATAAGGACGGGAAGAAGATCATCCAGCGCGTCCGCGTGACCCGTGTGGCAGCCCTGGCAAAGGATCTCTCGCTGGCGCTGGCCGCGCCCAGCGTCCGTATTCAGGCCCCTGTGCCGGGCACGAAGTACATCGGTGTTGAAGTGCCCAACGCCCGACCGGGGATCGTCTCGCTCCGCCCCATCATTGAGTCGGAGCAGTTCTATAAGCTCAAGTCGCCACTGGCGATCGCGCTGGGGCGTGAGGTGGATGGGAAGCCCTTTGCCGCCGACCTGGGGAAAATGCCGCATCTGCTGATCGGCGGCACGACCGGCTCCGGCAAATCGGTTTGCCTGCGCTCGATTGCCACCTGTCTGGTGACAAATAACCGGCCCGATCAGCTACGCCTGATCATGATCGATCCGAAGATGGTCGAACTGGTGCGCTTCAACGGGTTGCCTCACCTGCTGGGGCACGTCGAGGTGCAGCTTGACCGCATCATCGGTGTGCTGCGCTGGATCACGCGCGAGATGGACAGACGCTACCGGCTGATGGAGGAAGCGCAGGCCCGCAACATCGCGACTTATAATCGTGGCCGCCGCAAAAGCCGCCTGCCCTATATCGTCGTCCTGATAGACGAACTGGCCGAATTGATGACCGAGTATCCGGATCAGACGGAGCATCTGATCACCCGGCTGGCACAGATGGCGCGGGCGACGGGTATCCACCTTGTTGTTGCCACCCAGCGGCCCAGCACCGACGTGGTCACCGGCCTGATCAAGGCCAACTTCCCGGCCCGCATCGCCTTCGCTGTGGCGTCGGGCGTTGACTCGCGCGTGATCATTGACACCGTCGGGGCGGAGGATCTGATCGGGCGGGGCGATATGCTCTTCCAGGGGCCGGACGCCGCCGGGCCGATCCGCCTGCAGGGCTGTTTCGTCAGCGATGGGGAGATGGAGCGGGTCGTGGAGTTCTGGCGCAAGACGTGGAAAGGGGACGAAGGCGAACAACCGGCCCCCTGGGAACGCGCCCTGACCCGCGCGGCGGTGCTGGACGAAACCGATGAGATGCTTGAGGAGGCGATCCGGGTGGTGCAGCAGGAAGGAGAAGCCTCGGCCTCTCTCCTTCAGCGCCGCCTGAATGTGGGATATCCCAGAGCAGGGCGGATCATTGACGCACTCTACAGGATGGGCGTCGTCGGTGAGGAACTGGGCGGCGGGCGCACGCGCAAGGTCCTGATTCCGCCGGACGTTGACCCCACCACCTATATCATTAACTGGCGCATGGGTAATTAGCGCCCCCGGAGAGAGCGGCAGGATGTCATCTGGCCCCCGAAGGTGGCTGCTACCAGCCGTCGTATCCCTTATTTTTCTTCTGGCAGGCCGAAGTCCGGCCCGCGCCCAGACCCCAGATGACGACCCGATCCCGCCGGAACCACGCTTTGGTGCAGTCGAGGCGTATCATGCCCCGGAGGTCGCCGACCGCTCCGGTGTGGGGTGGGAGCGGATCATCTTCTACTGGAGCGAGATCGAACGTGACGGGCCGGATGACTGGAACTGGTTCCACGCGCCGCTGGAGCGTCTCGACCGTGAGATCGCGGGGGGACGCGAGATCGTGGGGCTGATTCAGGATACCCCGGCCTGGGCGACGGATGGGCTCCCCGGCGTGGGAGTGCCCCGTGGCCTCTACCTGCCGGTGGACGATCCGGGCAACCTGTGGGCGAACTTCATTCGCGATCTGGTCAGCGCCTACCGGGGGCGGGTGGATCGGTGGATCATCTGGAACGAGCCGGATATCGCGCTGGGGGATTACGGGGCGCAGTGGGAGGGGACAACAGCCGACTATTACCGGCTGGTGAAGGTGGCCTATCTGGCTGCCCGCGAGGTCAACCCGGACGCCCGAATCCATCTGGGGGGGCTGACGTACTGGCATAACCCCGCCTATCTGCAGGAATTCCTCACCGTCGCCAGCCAGGACCCCACCGCAGCCGAGCACGGCTACTACTTCGACGTGGTTTCCGTCCACATTTACTTTAAGCCGGAGACCACGCTGGATATTATGCGCTCCCTCAGGGAGACGCTGGCCGGGTTCGGGCTGGAGGACAAGCCGATCTGGATTAACGAGACGAACGCCCCACCCTACGACGATCCCGCCCAGCGCTGGGAAAACCCGGTCTTTTATGTCACCCAGGAGATGCAGGCCTCCTTCCTGCTTCAGGAGTTTGCGCTGGGGCTGGCGGCGGGAGCCGAGCGGATCGCCGTCTATAAGTGGATTGACGAGCCTCCCCGCCCCCCCGGATTTGAGCCGTATGGCCTGCTGCGCACCGGCGGGGAACCGCGCCCGGCTTTCCACGCTTTCCGGGTCATCACGCGGCACTACGCGGGGACAACGGACGCGCTGTACCTCGAGCATCCTGACGTTCATCAGGTTATCCTTGAACGGGGCGAACTCACCACCCGCGTTTTCTGGGCACGCCCGCCCCGGCGGCTGGTCGTCCTTGTGCCTGCGCTGGCCGACTCGGCCCTGCTGGTGGATCAGGCAGGCTCCGAGCGCCTCATCCGCCCCGTGCTGGGACGGTATCTCCTGATCCTCGACGGAGCGCCCTGTACGCCTGAAGAGGAATGCCTGATGGGAGGCCCCCCGCTTGTGGTCGTGGAAGAGGCAAGCCCCGCCTCCGGTGGGGGGCAGGTGATGGCCGTCACCATGCGCACGATGGCGATCCTTCTGATCATTCCGGGGGCGGGGGCGGCTGGCCTGATCGGGGGAGGGCTGCTCCTGCGCAGGAGACGCTTCGCCAGAGACGTACGCAGGGTTCATTTGCAAAGGGGGATGGCAGATAGAGATGAAGCTTGAAATTCAGTTTATTGCTTTCCTGGCAACTGCGGTGCTGGTGGCGTATGGTGCTTCCCGACTGCGGTTGCCTTACACTATCGCGATGGTATTAGCCGGCCTGGGAGTCAGCCTCCTCAACCTCGACGTGGGAGGCCTGCAGGCCTTTCATCTGGACTCAGAGCTGATCCTGATCGTGTTCCTGCCGGGGCTCCTTTTTGAAGCGGCCTATCACATTGACCTGCGCGAATTCCGAAGCAACCTGAAGCTGATCCTGCTGCTGGCGATCCCCGGGGTGGCGCTTTCAACCCTGATCATCGGCTTTCTTCTCAACCTCGGGCTGGGGCTGGGGCTTGCCGAGGCACTGGTGTTTGGCGTCCTGATCTCCGCAACAGACCCTATCGCCGTTACCGCCCTGTTCAAGGAGCTCGGGGTAGACAAGAGGCTTGGGACCATCATAGAAGGCGAAAGCCTCTTTAACGACGGCGTTTCTATCGTGCTGTTCGGGATACTGGTGAGCATCGCGACCGGAGAGGGAGTATTCCATCTCGGAGATAGCCTCATAACCTTCTTCGTGACGGTGGCCGGTGGGGCGGTGCTGGGCCTCGCCGCGGGCTTTCTCTTCTCCGAGTTGATGAAGCACACAAACGAGCCTCTGCTTGATCTGGCCCTGACCACCATTCTGGCCTACGGAACCTATCTTCTGGCGGAGGAGGGGCTGCACGGGGCAGTCTCGCCTGTGATCGCGGTCGTTGTGGCCGCTATTGTGGTGGGCAACTACGGCTCAAGCGGACGACACTCCCCGACCTCCACCACGATGATCGTCACGTTCTGGGAGTTCGTTGTCTTCCTGATCAACTCCGCGGTCTTTCTGCTGATCGGCATGGAGGTGGAGCCCGCGGCCCTGATCGCCGAGATCGGCCCCATCGCTCTCACCATCGTTGCCGTTCTGATCGTGCGGGCGATTGTGGTGTATCTGCTGCGTTTCCTCAGTAACGCCATCCGACTGGAAAGGCTCCCCCTTGAGTGGGCACATGTGATGCTCTGGGGAGGGCTGCGCGGGGCGGTGAGCGTTGCCCTCGCTCTGAGCCTGCCTGCATCGCTGGCATCGCGGGAACTACTGCTTGACCTCACGTTTGGTTATGTGCTCTTCTCTCTGATCGTTCAGGGGATTGGGATTCGGCCTCTGCTGGATCGGCTGGGGCTGACCCGTGGGAGCGACAGAGAGCGGGAGTTTGAAGAGCATCTGGCCCATATGGCCGCTGCGCATGCCTCGATTGTGACGATCCAGCGTCTGCATGAGGAGCACATCCTGCCCCGAACCGTTGCGGAGCGATTGCGCAAGGACTACGAGGCCCGCATCGTCGAGTATCAGCGTGAGCTCGATCAACTGCTGGCCTCTGATCCGACCCTGGCGAGTACGAACGTCAGGCTGGTGCAGCGCGAGGTCGCTTATACCCAGAAACAGACTCTTCGGAACCTGCTGCGGCGGGGGCTGATCTCCGAGGAAGTGTACGCCTCCTGCGCGAGGAGGATTGACGAGCGGCTCCAGAAAGATGTGGTGGAGGACTGGATTCTATCCACAGAGCTGGTGGAGAGCATGGAGAATTATCTCAGGCAGGAAACCACCCCCGGGCTGCCTGCGGCGGATAAACCGGGCTCCACGCCTCGCTAGCTTTTCGGGGAAGAGCTCACCCCCCTGTTGTCGCGGGGGACGCCCGGCGGGGGTCCACGGGCTTTCTACGAATGTGATATAATGCGTTCAGATAGTGTCAGGTGATGGTTTGAGCCAAGGAAAGGAAGGCCCATGCAGCGTTTCACGAGCTTCCTGGCTGGTTTGCTAGCTGGCTTGCTGGTAGGGTCGGTGGTTGCTCTGCTCCTGGCCCCGGCCTCCGGTGAGGAACTGCGCAACCGGTTACGGTCACAGACCGACGAACTGGTCTCAGAGATCAAGTCGGCTGTGGAAGAAGAGCGCAGGCGGCTTGAAGCAGAGCTTGAGGCACTCAAGCGGGGGGAGATTCCGGTCTCCTGAACTCAGGTGCCTCTGAGCCACAGCGGGGCTGGCGTGTGGCGGCCCCGCTTTGCGTTCGGGTAAGTATGAAGCGGGCTAGTCCCCCACCGGGATAACGGAATAGCTGTACAGGGCCGGCTCGGTTGTGTAGCGGGTCAGCCCGGAGACGACCAGCGTGGCCGGATAGCGTTCGCTGATGGTAACTGTGATCTCGCCTCTGTTGTCCTCATCGAGCGGCAGCGGCACGATCTGGATCGTGCCGTCCGGATCGGGCAGAACCACCCGGACGGCGAAACGCTGCGGAAGCACGTTGTTATGCCGAACGAATCCGCGTGCCTCCCAGCCGTCGCCTCCCTCCTCCACCGTGTCGCAGAAGCCGATCTCAGGCAGGCAGATGTTATCAACCAACAGGCCGGGCTGGTTGACGGCGTCGTCAGTGATCGTTTCGAAGCGTAGAAGTATCTCCTGCCCCGCGTAGTCGCTCAGGTCAACCACTTCATGCAGCCACCCCTCGGCGTCCGCGCCGGAACGATCAGCGCTCCTGCCGGTGTAGCCGGGGCCATAGGCATTGCCATGCGGGTTTTCCGTCGTGGTGTGCGGAGTGGAGAGGATCGTCCACGTCTGCCCCCCGTCTGTGGAGACTTCGATATATCCGTAGTCCCAGAATGACTCCAGCCAGTACCACGTGTCGAATTCAAGGGTGGCCTGCTCTACCCCGCTGAGATCAAACCGGCGGGTGAGGGTCATACTGCTCTCGTCGCCCCGGTTGGACCACCACACGAAAGAGTCGTCGGTGGCCGGATCGCGGTCGGTATCATAGGTGCTGGTGGGGGTGATGCGCACAAATTGCGCGCCCTCGAAGCGAATCCGAACCTGTGCCGGACCGTGAAGCCGGATGTAATCCGTCCCGTACTGGTGGACGAGAGCTCCTTCCTCCC
>DRKO01000154.1 GCA_011051745.1 Chloroflexota bacterium
AAATATCACGACCGGCTTTTTGCCCGACATGGAGTCTCTCTCCTCCTGAGAGCGTCGAGGGTGTATGGCATCTTACTTCAGCAGGGGACGGCGAGCAAATAAGAGGGAGCGGAGAGGGCCTGAGAGTGCGGGGCGGGAGCAGAGAGAGTGTGTGTCCCGCCTCTGCCCGCTGCCGGAGTTGTTAAAAATTTATGAAAATGAGCTTACTCCTCTTGACACACAGAACCCTATGTTATATACAAATGAGGCAATAGTTGACCTTGTCGGTAAAGGTTGTCAGAGGAAAAGGGAGGTGCTATGTCTTTTACCATGCAGAGACTTCCGGACGAACCGATCCTGATCGTCACCCGCTTTGATGCGGTCCCCTCGGACCTCCCGGATATCTTCCGGCTTTCGCTCGAACTGAAGAAGGAGATCGAAGGGACGGTTTACCGTATCCACGATCTCAGCCGTATTGACCTCGACTTCAGTACGATGGTCGAGGGGATGGCGAACGCTTCGGCGAAGTGCGAGGGCTCCATGCGCGACTCGCGCTTTCGGGACATTCTGGTGGGGAGCCACGAGCTGATCCAGTTAGCCAGCGCGGCCTTCCAGCAGAAACAGTACGGGGGCCTGACCATCCCGCTCTTTGAGTCGCTGGAGGAAGCGGTCGAGTACGCAAGGCTGCAGATCGGCGCCGCCAACCGGTCTCTGGAGAAGGAGGCGGTATGAGCAGGGTCGCCGGAGGCTCTCCTGCCTCCGGCGCGTCGTCTCAAAGCTCTGTCAAAGAGTCATCAAAAATCTATGAAAACCACCTTTTTCCCCTTGACGTGTGAAATCTTTCCCCCTATAAATCAGGACAGACAATTTTACTGGCATTCGGATTTACCGGCATTCAGGCATTTATCATTATCGGAAACGGAGGAGTGTAAGTATGTCTTTTACCGTGCAGAGACTCCCGAATGAACCGATCCTGATCGTCACCCGCTTCGATGCGACCCCTTCGGACCTGCTTCAGATCTTTCAGCAGTCACTCGAACTGAGCGAGGACATCGAGGGCACGGTTTACCGCATCCATGACATCAGCCGGGTTGATCTCGACTTCGGGACGATGGTCGCGGGAATGGCGAACGCTTCGGAGAAGCGCAAGGGGTCTATGCGTGACCCGCGCTTTCAGGACATCCTGGTGGGGGGCCATGAGCTGATCAGGCTTGCCAGCGCGGCCTTTCAGCAGGAGCAGTACGGGAATCTGACCATCCCGTTCTTCGAGTCGCTGGAGGAGGCACTCGATTATGCGAGGAAACAGATCGCCTTTGCCCCTCAACCCTAGCCGGTAACGGACGGGCTTTCCCGTCCGTTTTTCTTTTCACTCCCTCGAGAGAGAGAGCAAAAAATGGCGGAGTGTATAGCATTCGATCCTGAAGTTAAGGTGAAGGGAGCGGCGGTCCTTGCCACCATGAAGGGGATCACCGCCGAACACCTTCAGCCGCTCATCGAGCGGCACGGACTTGGCAGCGTCAGGCCAGAAGGCTGGTATCCTCAACAGGCCTGGCTGGACGTGCTGAGGGACGTTGCCGAAGGGAAGGCGGGCGGCTCGCTCGATCTGGTCTCGGTGGGGATGGAGGTTCCCAACACCGCCGACTGGCCGCCGGGGGTCGACTCGATAGAGGCCGCCCTCGAGAGCATTGACGTGGCCTATCACATGAACCATCGCAACGGAGAGATCGGCTACTACCGGGCCGTGCGGGTCGGCAGCCATCAGATTGATGTCGTGTGCGAGACTCCTTATCCCTGCGATTTCGACTACGGCATCGTCTACGGGGTGGCAAGCCGCTTCCACCCGACCGGAACAACGTTCATCGTCAGGCACGCCGAAGGTCAGTGCCGGAAGAAGGGCGACCGGGCGTGTGTTTATCAGGTGATCTGGGAAGAGATGTAACCCCTCTTTTAGCGCGGGGGGGGCAGGAGCAGAGCCATCGGGCCAGCATCCTCAAGCACCCGCCGACCTTCACACCTGAACACCATAACGGGATTGCGCCAGAAGCGCCGACGGACGAAAGCGCTAATTTCGCAGATACATATATTCGAGTTCGAGAAGGTATATCTATCCGGGGAAAACGACCGCGGAAAGGAACACAGAAGGAGTTGACCATGTCCATCACCATCAGCCAGATACCTCACTTCCCGATCCTCATCATCACAGTGCCCGAGGGGGTCGATCCGGAGACATTCGGAGAAGCCCTCTGCTCTTTGCAGGGAGTGACCGATCACCTGACGGGTCCGGTCTATCGCATCTTCGACTTCAGCGAGATGGTAGCGGATTTCAGCGACCTGGTGCAGATCATGGACGTTACCACCCGACCGGGGGAGAATGGCAGGTGTGAAGAAGGGCCCTTTCGCGATCCCCGCTTTCACAATATCATTGTGAGCAAGCAGGAACTGTTTCAGGTGGGGGCTGCGGCTTACGGGCGGGCGCACCGCCTGGATGTCCCTTTCTTCGGGACGCTGGAGGAGGCCATCGCCTACGCACGGGAGCAGATAAGCCTGAGGGAGCCGATCAGAAAGCCGGTGCTGTAGATTTGGTCGGGAGATCAGCGTTCGGCGAGCGGATGCCGCTTTCCTCGAAAGGGTCGGAGCGGCTGCCTGCCTCCGGAGGAGGGGGTCGGTCGCCGGAAGGCTGATTAGCAGGAGGTCTGAGATGGAGTTTTCGTTTGAGGAGTTGCCCGGCGAGCCAATTGCTATCGCTACCTTCCTGACGGAAGGCTCACGGGAGGGCGGGCAGTTAGCAATCAGGCAACTGGCGGAGTTTCTGGAGCGTCATGGCGGCCCGGCTTTCCTGATCGCCGATCTGAGCAACATGATCGCCTCTTTCAGCGGCGTGGTGCGGGGGCTGGCAGCCGCCACACGGAAACGGGGCCAAGAGACGGACAACCCAATGCTTGATCCCCGTCTGCAGACCGTCATTGTCGGAAGCAACGCACTCGCCCGCCTGTGGGCGGAGGCGATGGGCCAGATGCACTACGGGGGGCGGAAAGTGCCCTTCTTCGAGACGCTCGAAGAAGCGCTGACCTACGCACGGGAGCAGATCGCCGAGCAGAAAGGCGAAGGGGCAGCCCTGCCCGGCGAGACCCGCTAGGGCAGTCTTCCGGGGGATCACTCGCCAGAAGAAGGAGGGCGACCGGTTCCGGTCGTCCTCCTTTCGATCCGGTTGCCTGCCTCCGTAGACAGCCCCTCTGTAATAAAACCTCAGAAAATATATGCATCTGTAATGAAATCGAAACGGAAAATTCACAGTTTCGCCCTGCTATTTCCGCCGAATTCGATATAATTCCGGAGGTTTTGAGTAACTCGTAGAAGGAACCTCCTCTTTACTGTGACCTCTCCGGTAGTGTTCCCTCTACGAAACAACATCTTAAAGTGGGAAAGGAGTTACCTGATGTCCATTACTGTTGAACAGATTCCCGATTCCCCCATCTTTATCATCACCGTTCCCGACGATGCTCCTCTGGAGACACTGGGGGAAGCCCTCCAGACTTCGCTGGATGTGTCCAGCCACGTAGAGGGAACTGTCTTTCGCATCTTCGATTTCAGCGATCTGGACGCGGATTTTGGCGATCTGGTCCAGATCATGGGGATGACCACCCGCCGGGGCGCAGATGAGGAGAGCTCGTTCCACAATCTCCGCTTCCAGAACGCCATCGTGAGCCGACAGGAACTGTTCAAGATGGGTGCGGCTGCCTACGGGCAGGAGCAATACGGGGACCTGGACGTTCCCTTCTTCTCCTCTCTGGAAGAGGCACTCGCCTACGCAAGGAGCCAGTTAGTCCGCTGAGCCGCCGGACATTTCCCATCGAGCCAGCGAGCATCTTCAGCGACTTATCTCATTCCCCTGTGGGAAGGCTTCTCAGAACTCCCCGCTTAGCACATCCGGATTGACGACATTCCGGGTCTCACCCTGAAGCAGGGCGTTCACAATCAAACGGGCAGCTTCGACAGCAACCGCAACCTGCGCTTCTGCCGTGCTGGCTGCCAGATGGGGCGTGTGGATCACACCCGGCAACCCGATCAACGGGTGATCGGTCGGAGGGGGCTCTTCGGAGTAAACGTCCAGCGCTGCGCCTGCGACGTGCCCCTCGCGGATCGCCTCCGCCAGATCGTCCTCGACGATCAGCGCACCGCGTGCCGCGTTGATGATCCGCACGCCCTTTTTCATCCGGGCCAGACTCTGGCGGTTGATCATGCCCCGTGAACTCTCAGTAAGCGCGGCGTGAAGCGAGATGAAATCCGAGTCGGCGAAGAGCGTCTCCAGATCGGTCATCTCCACGCCGATCTCCGCCGCGCGGGCCGTCATCCGCCCGTCACAGAAGGGGTCGTAGGCCACGACGCGCATCTCAAAGGCCCGCGCCCGCCGTGCCACGCCGGAGCCGATCCGCCCGAAGCCAACGATCCCCAGCGTCTTCCCGCGCAGTTCCGTTCCCATGAAGGCCTTTCGATCCCAGCGACCGGCCTCCAGCGAGGCGTGCGCCTGCGGGATATGGCGGGCCAGAGCGAGCATCAGGGCAAGGGTGTACTCGACGGTGGCGGTGGTGTTGCCGCCGGGCGTGTTCATGACGATCACGCCGCGCCGGGTGGCCTCCTCCAGGTCCACGTTGTCCACGCCAACGCCTGCCCGCGCCACACACTTGAGGCGGGGGGCGGCCTCGAACACTTCGGCGTCCACCCGAACGCCGCTGCGGATGATCAGCGCGTGGGCCTGCTTCACCTGCTCCAGCAGATCGGCGCGGGAGAGCTTCCCCGGCGCGTCAAAGGTGATCCCCTGCGCCTCGCGGAGCACCTCCAGCGCGGCGGGGTGTACGTTATCGGGTATGAGCACGTGGTAGGTCATGACGAGTCTCCCTCTCTGCTCTCACATCCTCAGGAACTCATCCAGAGCGGAGAGCACCTCGGCCAGCATCTCCGGCTGCAT